>NZ_JBGWAB010000037.1:0-59503 GCF_041862025.1 Streptomyces sp. AB3(2024) | reverse complement strand
CGCGGCCGCCTGGACGGCGGGCGCGCCGGCAGCGGCACCGGAGCCCGAACCCGCCGACCCGCTGGAGGCGGTCGCCCGCGTGCGCGCCGCGGGCGGCACCGTCGTGGCGACCGGCGGCTGCTTCGACCTGCTGCACGCGGGCCACATCGCACTTCTCGCGAGCGCCCGGATGCTGGGTGACTGCCTGGTGGTGTGCCTCAACGACGACGATTCCGTCCGCCGGCTCAAGGGACCGCGGCGCCCGGTCGTCACGGCCTCGGACCGGGCGGCGGTCCTCGGCTCGCTGGCCTCCGTGGACGGGGTGGTGGTCTTCGCCGAGTCCACGCCGGCTGAGGCGCTGCGCCGGATCAGGCCCGACATCTACGTCAAGGGCGGCGACTACAGGGTGGACGACCTGCCCGAGGCGGCCCTGGTCGACAGCTGGGGCGGCCGGACGGTGATCCTGCCCTATGTCGACGGGCGGTCGACCACCCGGATGGTCGACAAGATCCTGCTGGGCGTGGGCGACAAGTGAGCTGAGGTGACGTGACGTCGGATCGGGTACCGCCCGGAACCGGGCCGTGCCCGGCGGCCGTTCAGCGCAGCGCCCCCCGCCGGTGCACGGTGGGCGCCGGAAGGCCGAAGTGTCCGCGCAGGGTGCGCTCCGTGTAGTCGGTGCGGAAGACGCCACGGTCCTGGAGCTCGGGCACCACCCGGTCGACGAACTCGTCCAGTCCGCCGGGGGCGAACCGGGGCACCACCACGAATCCGTCGGCGCCGTCCGACTGGACGTAGTCGTTCATCTGCTCCGCCACGCGGGCGGGCGTGCCGATGAAGGGCCTGCCCGCCGTCAGCTTCATCACCAGCTCGCGGATGCCGAGGTGCTGCTCGGCGGCGAGGGCCCGCCACTTCTCCACCCGGCGCGAGCGCACCACGGCGTCGGCCAGCCCCGGCCACTCGGGCGGCGCCGCCTCGGGATCGGGGTCGACGTCCGGCAGCGGTCCGTCGGGGTCGTAGGCCGACAGGTCGCGCCCCCAGGTGCGTTCCAGGTACCAGATCGCGAGCTGCGGGCTCACCGCCTGCCGTTGCCCGGCCTCGGCGTTCGCCCTGGCGTCCTCCTCGGTGTCACCGAGGACGAACGACACCCCGGGCATGATCTTCACGTGCTCCGGGGCGCGGCCGTGGCGGGCCGCCCTGCGCTTGACGTCCGCGTAGAAGGCCTGGCCGGCCGGGCCCAGACGGCGGCTGTAGACCATCTCCGCCGTCGCGGCCGCGAACTCACGACCCTGCTCCGAGTCCCCCGCCTGGATGGTCAGCGGGTACACCTGGGGACTGGTCGGTACGGTGAACCGTCCGCGGACGCGGAAGTGCGGCCCTTCGTGGTGGAACCGGGTGGCTCCGTGCGGTCCCCAACCGCCCCACAGGGTCCGGGCGACGTCGACGAACTCCGCCGCCCGGACGTAGCGGTCGGCGTGCGCCAGATAGCCGCCGCGGCGGAAGTTCTCGCCCGTCCAGGCGTCCGGGGTGGTCACGACGTTCCATCCGCACCTGCCGCCGGAGAGGTGGTCCAGGGTGGCCAGCCTGCGGGCCGCGTCGAACGGCTCGTTGAAGGTGGCGTTGACGGTGGCGGCCAGCCCTATCCGGTCCGTCACGGACGCCAGTGCCGACAGCACGGTGATCTGGTCCAGCTGACCCGCCACGCCGACATCGGAGACCTCGCCGCGGTGCTCCACCAGGCGCGGGAAGTCGGCGAGGAGGAAGGCGTCGAACCTGCCCCGCTCCGCGGTGCGGGCCAGGTGGGAGTAGGAAGCGAACTCGACCTGGCTCCCGGCGCGCGGATCGCGCCAGACGGTCATGTGGTTGACGGGGAAGAGCACGGCGAGGTGCATCTGCTTGACGGGCTTGTTCATCGAAGGGGCGCCTTTCAGGCCGTGAACACGTTCGGGGCCTTCTCGGGCAGGCCGAGCCGCGCGCGCAGAGTGGTTCCCCGATGCGGGCGGAGCCAGGACCGCCGGCGCAGGACGGGGACGACCTCCGCGACGAACCGGGACAGCGTGGTGGGCAGGAACGCGGGGCGGAGGTGGAATCCGTCGACGTCCCCGGAGTCCCACGTGTCGCCGAGCAGATCGGCGAGTTCCAGCGGTGAGCCGGCGAACCTGGAGCGGTGCGGGGCGGGATCCCCGGTGGGACCGTCCCAGCCGGACACGCCGTGGTCACCGGCGAACAGGACCTCCAGCTCGCCGATGACCCGGGTGCGCGCACCGAACCGTGCGCGGGCCGCCGACGCGTCACGGACGTCGACGAACACCATGTCGGCGTCGTGGACGGCGTTCTGGTCTCCGCGCGGATCGAAGTCGACCGCGAGGACGGGATGGCCCTGGGGCGGCCGGGGCACGTTCGCCGGGCCCTTGATCCGGAAGTGCCGTCCGGCGTGGTCGACGGGGTGGAGCCTGGACCGGTCGAGGAAGCGTCCGGCCGCCACCTCCCTGATCTCCGCGCCGTCCTCCCAGCTGTCCCACAGCCTGGTGACCACCTCGGTGAACTCGGCCTCCTCCGTGTGGAGTTCATCCGGGTGGGCGGGCGGCTCGGGCCCGAAGTGCGCGGCTTCCGCCGCCGCGGTGACCACGCGCGGGCGCCAGCCGGCGCGGCCCCGGCTGATGTGGTCCAGCGTGGCCAGCGCCCTGGAGACGTGTACGGGTTCGCAGTGCGTGGTCGTCACCGTCGGCACCAGGCCGATGGTGGTGGTCAGCGGAGCGATCCCGGCGAACACGGTCACCGCGTCCGGGCGCCCGAGGGCGGCGCGGGGCCCGTCCGGGAGCGCCATGGAGTCGTCCAGCGTCACGAAGTCCACACCACCCCGTTCGGCTTCCAGTACGAGCCGTCGGTGGTGTCCGGGGTCCAGCGGATCGCCGGGCGGACACCACCGGGATTCCGGGTGGCAGCCGGTCGCGTCGACGGCCATGCCGAGGAACATCCGGGAGCTCCTCTCGAAGAGCTGGTCACGGGGGAATGGGTCGATGAGCGGGCAGCCCCGTCGAACGGACTGCCGCTGGGCCGCAGCCTAGGACGGGAGGGCCGGCCGGCCGGGTCTTCCGGGAGAAGGGCAGCGCCTGCGTCCGCGCCGGGCCGGACGGTTGCACGGATCGGTGAAATGCCGGAGCCGGGGCCGTACACGCAATCGGGTAACTGCCGGACAGGGCTTGTCGACCGCTTCGGGGCGCCTTTAAGTTCGCATCGTCCCGCCAGAGAGAAATGATGCTCCGGGGGTCCGGAAGGAATTCCCCGAAGACTTCCTGCGGGAACTTCAGCCTGCTCATCCAGCCAGAAGGAGAAAGACATGGGCGACACCCGGAAGAACACGCCGGAGACCGCGGCGGAGGAGATTTCCCCCGAGGTCGACGACGAGGAGCTGGAAGCCCTTTCCGGCGGGCTGGAAGTGATCTGACCGTCACGTTCCTGGTCGTGTACCGGCGGCGGGTGCCGCGGGTACACGGCCATTTCCATGTGAGAGAGCGCATGATGAAGACCGCACAGGTGCGAGTCGTCGAGTCCATGCAGGAATACGTGCCCCGGGCCGAGGAGAGGAGGATCTTCCTCGCCGGGGGGATGCACAACTGCCCCGACTGGCGCCACGACGCGATATCCGCCTTCCGCCGGATCTGGTCCGCAGGCAGCGCCGACCGGCGCCCACTGGCCCTCCTCAGTCCGCGTCGGGTCATCTCCGGCCCGTCCGGCTTCAATGAGGCCATGGTGACGTGGGAGCACCGGCACCTGGCGCTGGCGGACCTGGTGCTCTTCTGGTTCCCCAGCGGGAACGAGGCGCGGCCGGAACAGCCCATCGCCCTCTACGAACTGGGAGCGGCGGCGGCCACCGGGCGGGCGATCGCGGTGGGCGTCGAGGGCGGATACCGCCGCCGCCCGGACGTGCTGGCCCAGCTGCGCTGCGCGCGGCCGGGGCTGCCGGTCCACAGCGATCTCCTCTCCACCGTGAGCACCGCGGTGGAGGCCCTGCGCGACGGGTCCCGTCCGCTACGAAGTGCTTCGTGAGAGAAGGTGAGCACCTGATGGAGAACCTGCGCTCGTTGGTGGGCGACCCCGAGCGGTTCCTCGGCACCGCCTGGCGGCGTGAGGCCTGTGTGCTGAGCCCGAGCGTGCCGCCCGCCCGGCTGCTCACGCCGGCCGACCTGGACGCCGCGCTGACCGGCGGCCTGCTCCGCAGGCCCTATCTGGAAATGGTCCACGGCGGACGGAACCTGGAACTGAACGACTTCACCACCCCGCGAAGCGTCGGTGGACACGAGTTCCCCGGCTACGCCGACCCGGAAAAGGTGCTGGGGCGGCTCTCCTCGGGCGCCACCCTGCTGATGCGCAACGTCGAGCACTGGCATCCGGGGGCGGCGGCGCTCGCAGACCGGCTCGGCACCGAACTCGGCTGCCCCGTGGAGGCGTTCGTCTTCGTCACGCCGGCGGGGGAACAAGGGCTGGGTTCGCACCGTGACGACGCGGACGTCTTCGTCGTCCAGCTGAACGGCAGCAAGCGGTGGCAGGTGCACGGCGCCCCGGCGGATGAGGCGTGGGAGGTCGGGTACGAGCCGGACCCGGGGCCGGTGGTGCTGGAGACCACGGTGGAGCGCGGCCAGGTGCTCTACATCCCGCGCGGAGCCCCGCACTCGGCCGTCGGCCGGAGCGGCGGTCTGTCGGTGCACCTGTCGCTGACGGTGCGCAGGCCCGGTACCGGTGCTCCGGCCCGTCCGGGGGCGGACACGACGGGGGCGCCCTCGATCGCGGCGCTGGCGGCCGCGCTCGACGGCTGAGGAGCGGGGACCTCGCGGAGGCGGGGGCGTGGGGAACGGTCGTGCCGATGGCGGCACGGCCGTTCTGTCGTTTGCGGGCTGCGGGCTGCGGGCTGTTCGTGACGTGGCCGGAAAGCACTTCGGCGGCCGGCGGACGGGACGCTGCGCGTCCTGACCGCCGGCCGCCTCGGGCGCCGGACGGTGTGGTGCCTATTCGTCGTTCGTGACGGTCAACCCCTTGAGACCTGCCACGAGTGCCTGGAGGTCGTCGTCCGAGAGATCGGCGGCGTAGGTCTCATCTTCCTCGTTCACGGTCCTTCTCCTCTGCTGTGTTTCCTGGGGGGTTTCGGTTTCCCGGTGGGTGACGGCGTTCAGCGCGCGACGTCGGACGGTGCGGGGTGGCCCAGGCCGGCCACGAGGGAGTCCAGCTCCTCCTCGGTGAGGTCGCCGGCCTCGAACCGCTCCGGGTACGGGACCAGCAGCCTGAGGGTGCCGCGGGCGGCGATCTCCCCCCAGGCCCGGATCTGGGATTCCAGCGCACCGGACGTCACGGGCTGATCGCGGACGACCTCGATGACGATGCCCATCGGCACGTCGATCCCGTGTTCGGCGAGCAGGGCGCCGGGATCGCGGGACAGCATCCGCTCCTTGCCGGGATCCGACCAGGCGGCCGCGACCACCGCGTTGTATCGAGCGGCGAAATCACTGCGCTCGGCTTCTTCCATCGTGCGGACCTTCGCTTTCGGTCATGGAGCGGGGGAGTTGGCGGCGGTGCCGCTCGGGTGCGCCGACTGTGCCCACAGCTGGCGCCGGGCGAGCCGGTGGAACAGTCCACCGGTGTCCGCGAACAGCTCGTGATAGGTGCCGCTCTGGACGATCCGGCCCTGGTCCATGACGAGGATGACGTCCGCGTTGATCACGGTGGAGAGCCGGTGGGCGATGACGATCCGGGTCGCGGCGAGCTGTCGGGTGCTCGCGGTGACGATCTCCTGGGTGTGGTTGTCGAGGGCACTGGTCGCCTCGTCGAAGAAGAGCACCCGCGGTTTGGAGATCAGCGCCCTGGCGATCAGGACGCGCTGCCGCTGGCCGACGGACAGGGCGCCGCCGCCGAAGGACAGCAGGCTGTTGAGCGCCATGGGCATCCGGCGGATGTCCTCGTCGAGGCCCGCCATGGCGGCGGCCTCCCAGACCTGCTCGATGGAGTAGGGCTGGGCGCCGCAGATGTTCTCCCGGATGGTGCCGCTGAACAGCCGCCCGTCCTGGAGGACCACGCCGCACTGGCGGCGCACGGCCTGCACGTCGAGCTCGGCGAGGTCCTGTCCGTCGTAGAGCACGGAGCCGCTGCGCGGGCGCTCGAAGCCGAGCAGCAGCCGCAGGAGGGTGGACTTGCCGGAGCCGCTGGGACCGACGATCGCGACGAACTGGCCGGGGCGGGCGTGCAGCGTCACCTTGTCGAGCACCGGGGTGTCCAGGCCCGGGTAGCCGAAGGTCGCGTTGACGATCTCGATCTCCCCCCGGAGGTCCAGCGGTTGGACGTGACTGGCTTCGCGCTCGGCCCGCGCGGTCAGTACCTCGGTGAGTCCGTGCAGACGGGGGAGCACGACGACGAACTCGGCGCCGCTGGTGACCAGGAGGATCATGGACTGGAGCTGCAGCGCGAAGGCCGCGTTGAGCGTGAAGAAGCCGCTCGCCGGCACCTGGCCCCGCAAAGGGCCCGCCAGCAGCGCGAAGAGGATCAGCTGTCCGGCGATGGGGACGGTGACGGCGACCGCCGACAGGGCCCCCTGCACCCGGTGCACGCGTTGCAGCCGGGCGCGCGCCACGACGGTGGCCTGCGCCCAGCGGCTGAACATGGCGTTCTCGGCGGCGGCCAGCCGGATCTTCATGATGCCGCCGAAGATCTCGTTGGTCACGGCCGCGGCGTGGTGCTCGGCGGGCAGGGCCTGGCGCTGACGGCGGATCACCACCAGGCCGAAGAGGACTCCCAGGCCACTGGTGCCCGCCAGCAGGACGAGGGTGTACAGACCGACGACGGGGTTGATCGTCAGGGTCAGGGCCAGTCCGGCCGCCGCGGTCAGCAGGGCGAGGAAGGTCCGGGTCGCCAGCCCGTTCAAGGCCTGGCGGGCATAGGCGGTGCCCAGCATCTTGCTGGCCAGGACACCACTGGCGGTCCGGGTGAAGAAGTCGGACGGAAGGCGCATCAGCCGGTCCCACAGGGCGAGCTGGATCCCCGATTCCAGCCGGTCCTCCAGCCGCAGCGCGTGCAGGTTGAGCAGCGCGGTGAACAGGGCCGCCGCGACCGCGCTCACCAGGTACAGGCCGGTGGCCCAGGGAAGGTCCTGGAGGCCTCCCGACGTCAGGGAACTGAGCACCTGGCCGATCAGCAGCGGGGTGGCCAGGCTCAGCGCGGCCACGGCGACCCCGGTGGCCAGCATGGACCGCAGCTCCGACGCGGTGCCGAAGGCCCCCCGGCGCAGGAGCTGCCGCAGGCTGGTGTCCGCGGGCAGGGGCAGCTGGGCCAGGGTGGCGTTCCGGCCGAAGGTGCCGGCGCGCCGCCGGTCCACCGGGGTACGGGCCCGGGTGTGCGGGTTGACCATCCAGTACCTGCCGCGGGCGAACAGCAGCGGAACCGGGATCAGCCGGGGGCCGCCGGAGGCGTCGTCACCGGAGGCCGGCGCGTCCGTGCGCTCATCGGCGGATGCCGGGCCCGCCGCCGTGGCCGGGCGCCAGCCGATGAGCGGGCCGACGTTGTTGCGCCACCACTTCGTGGACAGCCGGACCTGACGCAGGTGGAGCCCCGAACTCTGGGCGACCGCCCGGAGTTCGTCGCCGTGGTCGCTGGTCCCCGGCGTGTGGGTGGGCGGCTCGGTCACGGAGACGTCCGCTCCCTCGGTGACCACCCGGAGGGTTTCGACCGCCCAGGCCCGCGCGTCCTGGGCGCCGTCGGTGGCGAGCCGCCCACCGCGGGCGCGGTTCGCGCCGAGCACGCCCAGGGCCCGTCGGGCACTCGCCGCCACCATCTGTTCGGCGGCGCGCTTGCGGACGTCGATCGCGTGCAGGAACGCGGTGTCCGTCGCCCGGGCGCGGTCGCCGAGGGAGCGCACCAGATGGGCCATCTGCTGGTCGACCGCTTCGAAGAGGGCTCCCGAGCGCAGCAGGTCCGGGGTGTTCAGGAGCTCGACCAGACAGTCCGACTCCGCACGGGTCCAGTCCTGCAGACCGAGGAAGAGCGCCTCGCGCCCGGCCGAGACGATGTGGTCGGCCAGGCCGTTCTTGCTCATGCGGCCGTCCGCCAGCCGGATCCAGCACGGCCGGCCGCTGCCGACGACCGTACGGCCGCGGGTGAGCGAGACGATCTGCCGGGAGCGCAGTACCTGGGCGTCCCGCGGGGCGCCGGCGGAGCGCACGGCGTCCGAGACGGCCTGGAGGGCCCGGTCGAGGGCGTCGCTGATCACGTCGGCGACGCGGTCGTCACGACCGGCCGGCCGGTCGCGGTCCGGCTCCTCGGGCCGGACCTGGCGGACCAGCCCGGAGAGCTGGTCGTGGTCGATGCCGCGCAGGCGCCCGCCGGGCAGCGGCACCACGGTGAGCTGCCACTCGCCGGTCGCGGTCGAGGAGGGGATCGCGCTGTGGGCGGGGCAGCGGGCGACGAAGTGCTGCCGGGAGGTGTCGCCGTCGGGCACGAGACGGCTCGCGAAGATGTCGGCCGGCCCGCCTTCGACCAGGTAGACGGTGTGCCGCCCGTCGATCCGGCGGGTCGCGGTGGAGCCGGGGGCCGCCAGCTGGGCGAGCAGGTCCCAGTCCTGGGGCGGAACGGCGGTGCTCATGCGGTTTCCCCCGATGTTTTCGCCTGGTGCCGGATGAGTGCCGCATAGGAACCGTCACGTTCCATGAGGGCGTCGTGCGTGCCGCGTTCGACCTCCTGGCCGTGCTGGAGCACGATGATCCGGTCGCAGTCACGGATGGTGGACAAGCGGTGGGCCACGATGAGGCACGTGGCGCCGCGGCGGCGCAGGTTGGAGTCGATCCGTCGCTCCGTCTCGGTGTCCAGGGCGCTGGTGGCCTCGTCCAGGATGAGCAGCCGGGGGTTGCGGACCAGGGCGCGGGCGATTTCCAGGCGCTGGCGCTGGCCTCCGGAGAAGTTGCGTCCGCCCTCGTGCACCGGGCTGGCCAGACCGCCGGGGCGGGCCGCCACTTCCTGGTGGATGCAGGCGTCCTTGAGGGCCTGTACGACGTCCTCGTCGGAGATGGTCGGGTCCCACAGGGTGACGTTGTCACGTACCGTGCCCTCGAACATGATCTTGTCCTGGTCGACCATCGCCATGGTGGCGGCCCACAGACCCGGGTCGAGCTCGTGCGGCTCGCGGCCGTCGACGGTGATCCGCCCGCTCCAGGGCTGGTGCAGTCCGGCGAGCAGCCGGCCGACGGTGGACTTCCCGCTGCCGGATCCGCCCACCAGTGCCACCCGCGCCCCGGGGGGCAGGTCGAGCGAGAAGTCCTGGAGCAGGGGCGGGACCAACGGGTTGTAGCCGAAGGTGACCCGGTCGAGCACCACGTGGCCTTCCAGCGGTGCGGGCGTCCGGGAGGCGGCGGGTGCGGGCGGCAGCGGATAGCGCTCCACGTCCTGGAGGCGCTGCAGGTCCGCGCCGATCTCCTCGACCTGGGCACTGACCGTGGTGAGGCTGGTGACGGGCCGGTTCATCGCGACGGCCAGGCCCTGCATGGCGACGAGCACTCCGACGGTCAGGGTGCCGGTCAGGACGAGGTGACTGCCCAGAGCGATCAGCACGGCGGTGTTCAGTGCGGCGAGCAGAGCGGGGACCGCCGCCACGACGGCGGCGGGCACGCCCGCCTTCTGCTGCCCCGTGGTCACCGCCGCCTGACGC
The DNA here is from genome assembly GCF_041862025.1 of Streptomyces sp. AB3(2024). Classification (NCBI taxonomy): domain Bacteria; kingdom Bacillati; phylum Actinomycetota; class Actinomycetes; order Kitasatosporales; family Streptomycetaceae; genus Streptomyces; species Streptomyces sp. AB3(2024). Next base: position 49,845 of record NZ_JBGWAB010000037.1, on the reverse strand, counting down.
GCGGCGAACTGCTGGTAGCTCAGCTCCTCCTGCCCGCTGGCCTTGACGGTCTCGATCATCGAGATGGTGGTGTACACGGCGGCGAAGAGCCGCCCGCGTTCGGCCTGCAGGCCCGCGATGGCGGTCGCGCGGATGGTGGACAGCCAGCGCAGCACGACCACGTTGAGGCCGGAGAAGAACAGCGCGCACAGCCCGAGCACGAGGTCGTACTGGCACAGCAGCGCGGCGTAGGACAGGGCCAGGGCCATGTCCACCGCGGTGGACGCCAGCCGCCGGGTGAAGATGTCGGCCACCACGTCGTTGGTGCGCACCCGCCGGGCCAGATCGGCCGCCATGCGCTGGTTGAAGAAGCCCAGCGGAAGCCGCAGCATGTGCCGCATCAGGCGGGCCGCGCTGCCGAGCGCCACCGCGGTCTCGGCGCGCACCAGCAGGCGCTGCTGGAGCCATCCCGCGACGAGGGTGATCACGGTCGCCACGGCCATCGCCGCGACCAGCGCGACGGAGGTGGCCGATTCCGAGCCGAGCAGCACCCGGTCGACGAAGACCCGGGTGAGGGCGGGCACCGCGATGCCGACCAGGGCGACCAGGAGGCCGAGGATCGCGGTCTGGGGTACGACCGAGCCGAGGTTGCGCCAGCGTTCGCGCAGTGTGCGGACCAGACTGAACGGGTGCCCGCCGCGCTCGAACGCGGGACCCGGCTCCACCGCGATCAGGATGCCCGTGTACGCGTCGTCGAACTCCTCCCAGCTCACCGTACGGGGGCCGGTGGCCGGATCGTTGAGGCTGACCTTCCGCCCCAGCCCCTCCAGCACCAGGAAGTGTTCGAAGTTCCAGTACAGAATGGCCGGCAGCCGCACGGAGCCGAGCTCCGGGACGGGACTCTGGCGACCGCGTGCGGTCAGCCCGTACCGGCGCGCCGCCTTGGCGACGCTGGCCGCGGTGGAGCCGTCCCGGCTCACCCCGCAGGCCTGCCGGAGTTCTTCGAGCGGGACGTGGCGGCCGTAGTGCGCCAGGACGATGCCCAGCGAGGCGGCCCCGCACTCGGTGGCCTCCATCTGGATCACGGTGGGGGTGCGCACCCGCTTGGCGGACGGCCGGTCGGTACCGCGCTTCGGGAGGGTCGCCTTCATCGCTTCACCAGCCAGTTCAGCGGGCGCTCCTGGGCCACGGTCAGGGTCGCCGTCACCGCGCTCTGCGAAGACAGCGCGAAGGACGGGGAGGAGCGGGACCACTTCAGCCCGCTCGGCGACCCGGCGTCCGCGGTGAGGCGGACGGTCACCGCGACGACCGACCCGGTGCTGAGGAACGGGGTCACATCGCGGCCGGAGCCGAGGAAGGCGTGCAGGGACTCCTCCGTCTCCGGCAGGGAGCCGACGGCCGAGACCGTTCCGGACAGCGTGCCGAAGACGCTCACCGGCGCCACCGTGGTCGAGAGCCGTACGGGCATGCCGACGCGCAGCAGCGGGGCATGGGCCGCCGGGACGTAGACCATCGCCTCCAACCGGTCGCCGGCCGTGTCCAACCGCTCCAGTACGGCGACCTTGCTCCCGGGCAGCAGCATCTCGCCTTCGGAGATCCGGACACTGACCACGTGCGCGGTCCACGGCGCCGTGACCGTCTCCGTCGAGCCGTTCTGGCCGACCAGGGTGTAGAGCGGTTGCTCCTTGCCGACCCGTTGGTTCGGGGCCACCAGGACCGAGGTCACCTGCCCCTGCCGGGTGGCGTCCAGGGTGACGGCACCCGCCGCGTGGGTGAGCACCCCGGGGGCGTCGACGGTCTTCGGCACGGTGGCGAAGGCCGACCAGGTGCCGATGGAGAGCACCACGACCAGGAGCGCCAGCGTAGTCAACCAGCTGGGTATCGAGGCCAGCCGGGCGATCTCGTCGAGTTGCTCGGGTGATTCGAGCTTTCGGAGGGCTTGTTTGCGGAACCTCAAGGCTGCTCCTCGCAGTCGGACGGGCAAGAGCCGAGGACGAACTCGGCGATGGCGGGTTCGACCAGCGTGTCCAGTCCCGACAACGCGGCGAACGAGGCGACGTCCCCCGCCCCCAGCGCGCACGGGGCCAGCCCCATGTCGGTGGCGACGAGGTACATCCACGCGGTCAGGATTCCGGCGTCCTTGAGCGCCAACGCGTACGGAATCCCTTCGTACTTCCACATCAGGCGCCCGATCCGCGCGGTGATCACGAACAGCACCTGGGGCGGGTCCGGCATGGTGGCCGTGGCGCGCGCGAAGGACAGCATCTTCGCGGTCTCGGGGCCCGTGGCGGCGACGGCCGCCAGCCGGTGCCGCACCGAGTCGTAGTGGTAGAGCCCGCTCTCCAGTCCGGCGCAGCGCGAGACCAGCGGATAGATCTCCAGTTCGCCGATCCCGCCGGCCCCCGGGTACGGGCGCCGGCCGGCCTCCCGGCCGTCCGTGCCGCCGGTCGTGGCGGGGCCGAGGCGCTGGACCCGGTGCAGGAACTCGGCCAGCTGGGCCGCGGTGATCGGGCGGGTGCCGTCCTGGCGGCGGACACTGCGGCGACGGGACATCACCGCGGCCAGCGAGTCCGGCGCCGCCCCGGCGGGGCGCGCGGCGGGCGAGGGGAGGGCGATGGTGTGACGCGCGGCGGGACCGTCGGCCGGTGCGGGCTCCGGCTCCGGCTCCGGGACCCCGCGGAAGCGGTGGGTGGCGCCGATCGGCGCCGCGTGGCGCTGCGGCCGCGTCCGGTCGTGCAGCCACAGTTCCTCCGGCGACCACAGACCCATCGGCGCGGTGCCGGTCTCGGCCTCGGCTTCCTCGGAGGTCACCAGGACCTGGGCGGAGAGCAGCTCGTCCAGCACGTACCCGGCGGTGGGCTCGTCCACCTCCAGGGCCTTGGCCACGTCGAGCCGGCCGACCCCGTCCGCCGCCGCGCCCGCCAGGACGGCGCCCAGCTGGGTGTGCGCGCAGGCGATGGCGACGGTGCTCAGCGGGGAATGGGCCAGCATCCGCCCCCGATCGGTGCGGAGCACCGCGAAGCGGGACAGCCGGTAGACCACCCCGGCGCCGTGCAGACGCCGGACGGGACCGCTCTGCGCTCCGAGCCCACGGGGCACCACGTCCAGCAGCACCCGGGCTCCGGCGGCGATCCTCCGCTCCAGCCAGCAGTGCAACAGCAGGCGCCGGAGCAGGAGTTGGGCTGGCAGGATGCGTGCTTCGCCCTCCAGGCCGGTGACGAGCCGGGCTATCTGAAGGTCACTCAGCCACCCCTCGGCCATGCGCAGGAGCAGGGCGCGCCGGCCGGGCTCCGGGTCGGGAAGGCGCAGTCGGTAGCGGGACTGCTCCAGGACCAGGGACCCGCCCGGCTCGTGGATCAGCCGTGCGTCGACGCGCAGCCGGTAGCTCTCGACCTTGGCGGCGCCCGGAAACGGGGACGTGCGTTTCATGGGATTTCACGATCCTGGTACGGGGACGGTCGTGCGACGGTCGGACGGTGGCGGGTCCGTATGGGGTCCGGGGTTCGCGGCGGTCGGGGCCGCCGTCCCGCGGTGCGTGCGGCGAGCCCGGCTGACACCGACCGTAGGGCGGACGGGGCCGGTCCTCGGCGAACGGATCGATCCCGTGCCGGGCAGCCGACCGACCGCGGCACGGAACGGTGTCATCGGCCCACCGGGGACGCCGGGCCGCTCAGCCGTTCTCGACGACGACGGATTCCTCGACCCAGGGCGCGGACCCGAAGCTGCCGGCCAGCAGCTCCGCGGCCAGTTCCCGGCCGTGGTTCTCGGCGGCCGCGCGGAAGGCGCTCGCCAGGAGTTCCACCAGGCCCTGGGCGAAGTTGCCGGTGCCGTGGTCGTCCGGACCGGCGGCGGAGTTCCGGGCGTGGCAGGGAAGGTTGAGCGAGAGGATGTCCGCGCCGACGACCTTGATCAGCTCCTCGGCGGCGCCGTCGACCCGGTCCAGCAACCGTGCCAGGCAGTGCAGGGTGACCGCCGCGGGGATCCCCGCCCGGACGAGGTCGAGGGCGGCGCGCAGGACGCCCGGCCGGGCTATGCGTACGGCGCCGTCCTCGTCCCAGCCGACCACGCCGTGCCGGTTCAGGGAGTGGAAGACGCCGGGCCTCTCCCGTATCGCCCGCTGGAGGGCGGTGGTGAGCTTCTCCCGGACGTCGTCGCGGCCCTCCGCGCCGAGGATGGCGGCGATCGACACCAGGTTGAAGCCCTGCCGTTGCAGCGAAACGATGTGCTCCAGCCGGCGCACGTGCGTGTCGTCGTAGTAGCCGGTCCGCCCCCTGCGGACCGGGGGCTGGAGCAACTTGCGTGATTGGTGCGCCCGGACGTTCCTCGGGGACATGCCGACGATCCTGGAGAGCTCCTCCACGGTGTAGCGGGCTGCCGGACGATCCGGGCTCGTCAGGGACAGGGGGTTCGATGTCATGGTGTGTCCTTCCGCGGGCCGGCACCGTCGATGGCGATGGCGATGGCGATGGCGATGGCGATGAGGTGATGTCGACGAGGTGGGCGCACCGCACCGCGAGAGGGGTGTGCGGTGTGCGGGGGTCGGCCCTGCGGCCTCGGAGGCCGGCCGTGGGCCTGCCGTCCCGTGCCGTGGAGCGTGGTGCCCCGGCAGTGCGGCCGGACCCAGTCGAGCACGCGCGCGGCGGCCCGGACCAGGCGGTTCAGCCCGCAGGACTGAGTCGGGCATACTTCTGCCGTACAGCTCGCGCCGCACCCGGGGGAGCGCGCAGCACCACGAGGAGCGTTCCACGTGCGGCAGCCCTGCCGAGCCCCTGTCACCGGGCGTCCACCAGCAGCCGGTCGGTCATGAGCGGCGGCGGGTCCGCGCCCGGCGGGTTCGGGGAGCTGCTGCGCGGCCTGCGCGTCCGGGCAGGCCATACCCAGGAACGGCTCGCCCATGCCGCGGGAGTGAGCGTGCGCACCCTCGTCGATCTGGAACGCGGCCGTACGCGCGGACCGCAGCGCCGGACCGTGCAGGCCCTGGCCCGCGCACTCGCCCTGGACACCGCGGACCTCGAAGACCTGGAACGGGTCGCCGCCTGCGGCCGTCCCCGCTCACGCCCGGCCGCCGTCCCCTCGGCCACGCTGCCGCTGCCGCGCGACCTCAGTGACTTCACCGCCCGTACCCAGGACCTGGCCCGCCTGCGCGCCCTGGCCGAACACCCCGGCGGAGCCCCGGCACCCGTCGCGGTCGTCGCCGGACAGCCGGGCCTCGGCAAGACCGCCTTCGCCGTCCACGCCGCGCACTCCCTCGCCGCGCACTACCCCGACGGCCAGTTCGCCGTCGATCTGCGCGGCATGGACGAGCGGCCCGCCGACCCGCGCGAGGTCCTGGCCCGCCTGCTGCGCGCCCTCGGCGTCACCGAACGGGCCGTCCCCCACGACACCCAGGACCGTACGGGTCTGCTCCGCTCGATCACCGCCGTACGCCGACTGCTCCTGCTGCTGGACAACGCCGCCGACGAGGACCAGCTGCGCCCGCTGCTCCCGGGCCGGGGCGACTCGCTGACCATCGTCACCAGCCGCCACGCCCTGGCCGGCCTGGAGTGCGCGCACCGCGTCGACCTCGCCCTGCTGCACCGCGAGGAGTCCGTCGGACTGATCACCCGCATCATCGGCGCACAGCGCGTCGCCCGGGAAGCCCAGGCCGCCCGCGACCTCGCCGACCTGTGCGGCCACCTGCCGCTGGCCGTCCGGATCGCCGGACAGCGCCTGGCGATCCGGCCGCAGGAGCGCCTGGGCAAGCTGGTCGCCCAACTCGCGAGGGAGGAAAGCCGCCTGGACTCCCTGAGGGCGGGCAGTCTGGAGATGCGGGCCGCGTTCGCGCTGTCCTACCGTCGTCTCACGCCGACCGCCCGGACCCTGCTGCGGCGGGCCGCCCTGGCGGCCGGCCCCGACTTCAGCCCGGAGACCGCGGCCGTACTGGCGGGCACCACCCTGCGCCGGGCCCGGCTGTACGTCGAGGACCTCGCCGACCACGGACTCCTCCAGCCGCACCCGGAGACCGAGCGCTACCGCTTCCACGACCTGTTGAAACTGTTCGCCACCGAGCAGCTCGCCGCCGCCGACGAACCCACCGCCCTCGCGGCCGCCCGTGACCGCACCGCCCGCTGGATGCTGACCCGGGCCACGGCGGCGGCGCTCCACTTCGACGCGGACCACGGCCGGACCCCCGGAGGCGACCCGGACCCGGCGACCGCCCCCACCGGCTGCGAACCGGCCCGTGCCTGGCTGGAAGCCGAACGCGCCCAGTGGCTGTGGGCGCTCCACCACGCCCGGGCCGCCGGATGGCACCGTGAGGTCGTCGACACCGCCGAGGCCATGCACTGGTTCTCCGACCGGACCCAGCACTGGGAGCAGTGGGTGGAGGTGTTCCGACTGGCCGTCGCCTCCGCCCGGGCCCTGGGCAGCCGGGCGGAGGAAGCCGTTCACCTCAACTATCTGGCCTGGGCCTACAACATGTGCACCTACGACCACCACGCCGCCCTGGAGACCGCCGACGCGGCCTTCACCGCGGCCCGGGAGGGCGGCGACCGGCTCCAGATGGGCTGGGCCCTCGGGTACGGGGCGGGCGCGCTCAAACGCCTCGGCCGCACCGGCGAGGCCATCGCCTGGCTGCGCGACTCCGCCGCCTGCCACCGCGACAACACCACCCCCCAGGGCCGTGTCGCCGAACTGACCACCCTCAACGGCCTCGGGGTCGTGCTGCGCGAGACCGGCCACGCCGGGCAGGCCCTCGCCATCCACCGCAGCAGCGAGGCCATCTGCCGCGCGGGAATCCCGGGCCAGTCACCCGAGGTGATCGCCGTCTACCACGCCGCCACCCTCCACTACCTCGGTTGCGACCTGGCCGCACTCGCCCGCTGGTCCGAGGCGGAAGCCCACCTGCGCCGGGCGCTCGCCGCCTTCGAGGCCGCGGACATGCCGGCCTGGAGCGAACCGGCCCGCCTCGACCTGGGCATCGCCCTGCACCGCCTGGGCCGTGACGAGGAAGCCCGCACCGTCCTGACCAGGGCCCACCACACCCTGAGGGAACTCAACCACCCCCGCCACGGCGAAGCCGCCGCCCATCTGGAAGCACTTCCCGACGCCGGCGCATGACCCCGTTTTCCGTCTCGCGGAAGCCCTCTAGCAGGAGTCCGTCGCGGACGGGCGTATTCCGGTAAATATTTCCTATCCTCTGGCAAAGCATTTGCCGGACGCTTGCCCTGCCGGTGGGCGACCCGATGGGATGCGCGAGTCCCTTTGCTGAGCTTCTCCGGGTGATCCGGTCTCAGCCGAACCGTGGCGTACCGGAGGACCCGGTGCGTCATGCATGCGAACATCGAGGTCGAGTCACATCGTGCGTCAGATATCCTCCGCCGCCAGGCTTCTCACCGTTGCGGCACTTCCGCTGGCGCTGACCGCCTGCTCCTTCACCGCCGCGAAGGCCACCCCGAAGGCCGCCCCGAAGACCGCGGGCTCGAAGCCGGCCGCCGCGGCGCCGTCGGCCGCCGCTCCGGCCGGCGGGCCCAACAAGGGCCTGCTGACCGGCAGGCAGCTCAAGGCGCTGCTCGCTCCCGCGTCCTTCTTCGCCTCCGGTTTCACCCCCGACCCGGAGCTCGCCCGCGACACCGGTGACACCTACCAGCTGCCGGCCACCGCCGACGTGCCCACCCCCGACTGCACCAAGCTCGGCGGGACCTCGTGGACGGAGATCACCGGGATCGCCGGCGTCTCGTTCGCGCAGGACGCGTACGTGGACAAGGACTCCTCCGAGGAGTTCGCCCAGGAGATCGACGTCTACCGGGACACGACCGCCACGACCGTGCTCGACGCGCTGGGCAAGATCTCCATGGCCTGCCCGAGCTACACCGACGGCGCCACCCACGCCAAGGTGACGGTCGCCGAGAAGCCCCTGGCGGGCGTGGGCGACGGTGCCTGGGTCATCACCGAGACCAGCTCCGCCTGGCAGGGCGGCACCACGCTGGTGGCCGCGCGGGTCGGCACCTCGGTGGTGACCGTACTCGTCAGCAGCAGCACCGACAACGGCGTCGCGGGCGGGACCAAGCTGGCGAAGCAGCTGGTGGCGTCCCTCAAGGGCAAGGCCTGACGGCAGCCGCCCTTGCGGGTGGTGGCGCTCCCGCGCGACGGGGGCGCCACCACCCGGTGTGCTTACGGCCGCCTTAAGGCTGTTCAGGCGAATTCCGGCAATTCGCACCTGTGTCCCGAATCTCCACTTGCGGCTCGGCATCATGTCGATCACGGCGAAGGCTGCGACCGGAGCGGCCTTCAGTGGCAGACAGGTACTCATGCGGTGAACGAGATCGAACGGCACCCGCTGACGGCATATCAACGGGACGTCTGGGCCGCCGCCTCCCAGGCTCCCGGATCACCACAGTTCAACGGTGTCCTCCACGAGAGGCTGGAGGGCCGCCTCGACCACGACGCGCTCACCCGGTGCGTCGAGAACGCGTTACGGCGCCACGGGACCTTCCGGCTGCGGTTCGGCGAGGACGGGGGGAGGCCCTTCCAGTGGGCGGCGGGCGAGGACATCCGCGTCACCACGGTGGACCTCACCCGGGAGCCCGAACCGGACGCGGCGTGCGCCGAGTGGACGCGGCGCTCGATGGAGACGGCACTGCCCCTCACGGACGGCGGCGCCCTGGTCGAGGCCACACTGCTCCTGGAGGGCCCGGACCTGACGCACCTGCACGTCAAGGTGCACCACATCCTCGCCGACGGCTGGACCGTCCACCGGCTCAGCCACGAGATCTTCGAGGAGTACGAGCGGGACGCCGCGACCCCCGGTGGGGCCGCCCGCGCCGACGGGAGCTCCTCCTACCTCGCGTTCGTCGAGGAGGAGGCCGCCTACCGCGCCGGTCCCCAGGGCGACCGGGACCGTGCCTTCCACCGGGAGGCCCTGGCCGGTGTGACGCCCGCGCTCTTCACGCGCACCGCCGACGAGCACGCGCGCGGGCGCCATTCGTTCGTCGTCGAGGGGAGCCTCGTCGAACGGGTCCGCGCCGCGGGCTTCTCGCCGTTCGCCTACATCACCGCCGTGTTCGGGACCTGGCTGACCCGGCTGCACCGCAGCGAGGAAGCGGTCCTGGGCATCCCCTTCCTGAACCGGCCGGAGGACCACCACAAGGACGTCCTCGGCCAGTTCGCCAACACCCTGCCGCTGCGGGTCCCGGCGCCCGGCGGACGGACGGTACGGGAACTGGTCGCCGAGACCCAGGCCGCGACCCGCGCGCTGCGGCGCCACGAACGGCTCTCGCTGGGCGACGTCCTGCGCGAACTGCCCCCCTCGGCCAACGGCCCGCGCCGGCTCTTCGACGTGACGCTCTCCTACCTGCACTGGCCACCGCCGGAGCCGGTCACCGGCGTCGAACGGCAGACGGCGATGATGGCCCCCTCGCACGACCAGGACGCCCTGGGCGTCATCGTGTCCGCCTTCGACGGCACCGCCGGCATGCGCGTCGACCTGGACTACGCCCGCGACGTCTTCGACGAGGACCTGCCCATCGCGTCGGTCGCCGGCCACCTCCGGACGATGCTCGAACACGGCGTGACCATGCTCGACGGGCCGGCGTCGGCCGTCCCGATGCTGACGCCCGCCGAACACGCGGACCTCACCGCGATACGGAGCCACGGTCCGCGGGTGCCGTATGCCGACGGGGCCACGCTGCACGGACTGTTCGAAGCGCAGGCCGCCCGCCGTCCCCGGCAGACCGCCGTCATCGGGGCGACCGGCGAGACGCTCACCTACGCGGAGCTGGACGAGCGGGCCAACCGGGTCGCCCGGTCCCTGCGCGAGGACGGCGTCGGCGCGGACGACCGCGTCGCGGTGATGCTGGAACGCGGTCCGCAGTTGCTGGTGGCGCTCCTCGGCGTCCTGAAGTCCGGCGGCGCCTACGTACCGGTGGACCCCGGCTACCCCGCCGAGCGCGTGCGGTTCCTGCTGGAGGACAGCCGTGCCAAGGTGGTCATCGTCGACGGTACGGGCCCCGCCGCCGGCCTCCCCGACGGGGCGGGGGTGCGGCGCGTCGAGGAGCTGCTGGAGGGCGGTGGTGCCCCGCTCGCGCCGGTCGCCGGCTCCCGCGACCTGGCGTACGTCATCTACACCTCCGGTTCGACCGGCCGCCCCAAGGGCGTGATGGTGGAGCACCACAGCGTCGTCAACCGCCTCGCCTGGATGCAGCGCCGCTACCCGCTCGGCGACGGCGACGTCCTGCTGCAGAAGACACCCGTCTCCTTCGACGTATCGGTGTGGGAGCTGTTCTGGTGGGCCGTCGAGGGTGCCACGGTGGCCCTGCTGCCACCCGGTGGCCAGCAGGATCCGCAGGAGATCCTGCTGGCCGTGCGGGAGCGGGGGGTCAGCGCCCTGCACTTCGTGCCCTCGATGCTCGGCCCCTTCCTCGACCTGCTGGAGGGCCTGCCGGAGGGCCGCGCGGGCCTGGACTCCCTGCGGTACGTCTTCTGCAGCGGCGAGGCCCTGCCACCGGCCGCCGTCGAGCGGTTCAACCGGGTCTTCGGAGCCTTTGGGGCGGAGCGTCCGGTACGGCTGGTCAACCTGTACGGGCCGACCGAGGCCACGGTCGACGTCTCGTACCACGACTGCCCGGGGGACCCCGCCGGGAAGGTGACCCGGGTCCCGATCGGACGGCCGATCGACAACACCCGGCTGTACGTGCTGGACCCCGCCGGCCTGCCCCAGCCGGCCGGTGTCGCCGGAGAGCTGTGCATCGCCGGCGTTGGCGTCGCCCGGGGGTACCTGGACCGGCCGGAACTGACCGCCGAGAAGTTCACCGACGACCCGTTCACGCCCGGCGGACGCCTCTACCGCACCGGCGACCTCGCACGCTGGCTGGCGGACGGGACCCTGGAGTACCTGGGGCGGATCGACGGCCAGGTCAAGATCAGGGGCAACCGCGTGGAGCCGGGCGAGGTCGCCGACGCCCTGCGCTCGCTCCCCGGCGTCCGCGACGCCATCGTCGTGGACCGCAGCACCGCGGAGCGCGGCACCCACCTCGTCGGCTACTACGTCGCCGACGCCGAGCTGGACGACGCCCGGCTGCGCGAGGGGCTCGCGCGGACCCTGCCGGCGTTCATGGTCCCGGCCCACTTCCTGCGGATCGACGCCGTTCCGCTGACCCCCAACGGGAAGGCCGACCGCGGCGCGCTGCCCGAGCCCCGCAATGCCGCGGACCCGGACGGCGGCCGGCCGCCGCGCAGCCGCGCCGAGGCCGTCCTCGCCGAGATCTGGGCCGAGGTGCTGGGCTGGGAGCACGTCGGCGTCCACGACGACTACTTCGCGCTCGGCGGGGACTCCATCCTCATGCTCAGCGTGCGTGCCCGGGCCGAGGCCAGGGGCCTGCGCTTCTCCCTCACCGACCTCATCCGGAACCCGACGGTGGCGGGGCTGGCCGCACGGGCCGAGGAGGCGACCGCGCCGGAGGGCAGCGCCGCCCCCGCACCGTTCGCCCTCGTCTCCCGTGTGGACCGGGCCCGGCTGGAAGGCAGCGAGGACGCCTGGCCGCTCACCCGCCTCCAGCTCGGCCTGCTCTACCACAGCCGCAGGCGCGAGACCTCCGCCACGTACAAGGACGTCTTCCGCTACACCCTCGAACTGCCCTGGGATGAAGAAACGTTCCGCCAGGCCTTCGGCAGGCTGGTGGCACGCCACCCGGTGCTGCGCTCCGGCTTCGACCTCGCCGGCTTCTCCGAGCCGCTGCAGATCGTCCGCCCGCAGGCCCCCGGGGGCCTCGACGTCATCGACCTGCGCCCGCTCGACGGTGACGCGGCCGAAGCCGAGGTCAGGGCACACATCGAGGCCCGCCGCCTCCACCCCTACGCCTTCGACCGGGCGCCGCTGTACCTCTTCCGCGCGCACGTCCGGCCCGAAGCCGTCGACCTGGTCCTCAGCTTCCACCACGCGCTGCTCGACGGAGGCAGCGTGGCCACCCTCCTCCAGGAACTGCTCCAGGACTACGCGCACGGCCTGGGCCTGGCCATCGGCCCCGTGGACGACACGCCGGCGCCCTCGGCGGCGGCCTACGCGCGGGAGGAGCTCGCGGCCCTGGGGGCCGAGGAGTCACGGCGGTACTGGACGCAGAAGCTGGCCGGCGCCGAACCCCTTCAGATCGAGGCGTTCCGTACGCACCTGCCCGACACCGACCGGGAGCCGTCGGCGCACCGCGCCGACCTCGACGCCGAACTCCTCGTGCGGGTACGCGAATTCGCCGCCGCGCAGCACCTTCCGGTCAAGTCCGTGTTCTTCGCGGCGCACTGCCTGACGCTGGCCATGTTCGCCGGCACCGGCGACGTGACCACCGGACTGATCACCCACGGACGGCCCGAGCTCGCCGGCGCCGAACGCACGGCCGGGCTCTTCCTGAACACGGTGCCCCTGCGCCTGGACGTCGCCCGGGACCGGTGGCTGGACGTGGCGCGCGAGGCCTTCCGGCAGGAACAGGACGGCCACCCCCACCGCCGCTACCCGCTGAGCGCCATCCGGGAGGACCACGGCGGCTCCGTCCTGGACACCGCCTTCAACTACGTGCACTTCCACCAGCTGTCCCGGGTTTTCGGCCTGCCGGGCGTGCGACTGCGCGAGATCCGCACCTGGGAGGAGACCGACTTCGGCCTCCTGGTGAACGTGGTGACCGAGCCGGACGGTGGGCGCGTGTGGATGCGGATCGACCACGACGGCACCGGATTCTCCGCCGGCCAGGCCGCCCTCTTCGCCGACGGGTACCGCAAGATCCTGCGGAGCATGGTGGAGGACCCGCACGCCGAACCCGACTTCGTCTTCCTCGCCGGCCGGCCGTCCCCGGCACGTGCCACCCGGCTGCCCACCGTGGTCGAACGCTTCGCACGGCAGGCCGCCCGCACCCCGGAGGCGACCGCCCTGGTGATGGGGGAGGAGCGGTGGGACTACGCACGGCTGGACGCGACGGCCGCCCGGGTGGCCCGCAGGCTCTGCGGACTCGGCGCCCCGCTCGGGGCCCGGATCGGGATCGCCATGGACCGCTCGCCGCAGACCGTCGCCGTGCTTCTGGGCGTGCTGCGGGCCGGCTGCGCGGTGGTGCCGCTGGACGTCGGCTACCTCGTGAAGCGGCTGGCCGAGATGCAGGAACAGGCCCGGCCCTTCCGGGTCATCGCCCACGCCGCCCACGCCGGTCTCGTCCGTGACCGCTCGCTGCTGCTGCCCGCCGAGTCGCTGACCGATCCGTCCGCGGGGCCCGTGGGGGAGCCTCCGGCGACGATCCCCGCCGACACCACCGCCTACGTCCTGTTCACCTCCGGCTCCACGGGCCGGCCCAAGGGCGTGGCCATGCCGCACCGTTCCCTGGCGGGCCTGGTCGACTGGCAGACACGGGCGCAGAGCGGCGCCGCGGGCGGCGCCACCCTCCAGTACGCGCCGATGAGCTTCGACGTCTCCTTCCAGGAGATCTTCTCCACCCTCTGTTCCGGCGGCACGCTGCACCTGATCGGCGACGCCGAGCGGCGCGACATGCCGGAGCTGCTCAGGCTGATCGACCGCGCCGGCATCGAGCGCGTCTTCCTCCCCTACGTGGCGCTCCAGCAGCTGGCGGAGACCGCACAGACGCTGGGCATCACCCCGCGCGCGCTGCGGGTACTGGTGTCCTCGGGCGAGCAGCTGCGCGTCACCCGGGAGATCCGGGCCCTGTGCGCCGCGTTGCCCGGCGCCGTGCTGGAGAACCAGTACGGGCCGACGGAGACCCACGTCGCCACCACCTTCACCATGACCGGGGACCCCGCCGCCTTCCCCACGCTGCCCCCGATCGGACGACCCGTCGACGGCGCCGAGGCGCACGTGCTGGACGCCCGGATGCGCCCGGTGCCCGCCGGAGTGCGCGGCACGATCCACCTGGGCGGCACCTGCCTGGCCGACGGCTACGAAGGCCGCCCCGACCTCACCAAGGAGCGCTTCGTCCGGCACCCCTTCGCGGGTGAGGACCGGATGCTGTACGACACCGGGGACCTCGGGATGGTGCTGCCCGACGGGACGCTCGTCTACACCGGCCGGGCCGACGCCCAGGTCAAGGTGCGCGGCTACCGCGTCGAACCCGCCGAGGTGGAGCTGGCCGTCACCGCCCTCACCGAGCGGTACCCGTCGCTGCACGACGCCGCGGTGGTGGCCCGGTACAAGAACGGCGAATGCCTCCTCGCCGCCTTCCTCGTGGGCGAGGGCACCACCGAGGACCTGACGGCCGTCCGCGAGCGGTTGCGCACCGAGCTGCCCGAGCACCTGGTCCCCTCCCACCTGCAGTGGGTGACCCACCTGCCGCTGACCCCCAGTGGGAAGCGGGACGACGCCGCCCTGCGCCGGATGCCGCTCGACGCGACGGCCGCCACGGCCGGAGCCGGCGCGACCGGGCCGCGCGACGCCCACGAGCGCGTACTGTGCGAGATGCTGGCGGACCTGCTGGAACTGCCCGCCGTCGGCGTCCACGACAACCTCTTCGACCTGGGCGGCACCTCGCTCACCGCGATGCGCCTGACGGTCCGGATCGAGCAGCGCTACGGCGTCGCCGTTCCGCTGTCGCAGTTCATCGCCGCTCCCACCGCGGCCGGCCTCGCGGCACGCCTGCGCGCGGGCGGCGCGGCCCCCGCCTACGACCCCCTGGTCCCCATCCGCCCGCAGGGCACCCGCCCGCCGCTGTTCATGGTCCACCCCATGGGCGGCAACGTGCTGTGCTACGTACCCTTCGCCCGGCACCTTCCCGAGGACCAGCCGCTCTACGCGCTCCAGGCGTGCGGCGCTGACCCCGGCACCACACCGCTCGGCACCGTCGAAGAGCTCGCGGACAGCTACATCGCCGCACTGCGCACGGTGCAGCCGCACGGCCCGTACAGCGTCGGCGGATGGTCCTACGGCGGCTTCGTGGCCTTCGAGATCGCCCGCCGCCTGCGGGAGGCGGGCGAGGAGGTGGCCCACCTCGTGCTCCTGGACACCACCGCGCTCAGCCGGGAGGAACGCCACCGGCACGACGACGACGCGCTGCTGGGGTGGTTCTTCTGGGAGCTGCTCTGGCTGGGGCGCGGCGGGGACTCGCCGATGGAGGTCATACCCGGAGAACTGGAGGGTCTGGAGGAGAAGTTCGACTTCATCGCCCGCCTCGCGGCCGACGAGGGCGTCCTGCCGGCCGGCAGTTCCGGTGCCGTCGTCCGCCGGCTCTTCGGCGTCTACCGGGCGAACTGGCAGGCGGCGCTGGAGTACCGCCCCGAGGGCGGGTACCGGGGGCTCACCCTGATCCGCGCCGTGGAACCCCTGCCCGACGTCCTCGCCGCGATGCACGGCGCGGCCGGAAGCCGCCACGCGGACGAGTCCAACGGCTGGCGGGACATCGCCGGCGGCCGGCTCCGGATCATCGCCGTGCCCGGCGACCACCTCACGATCATGGAGGAACCGTACGTGGAACACATGGCGAGGACGGTCGCGGACCTGATCATGTCCGAAACCCCCACGACCCACGAGGAGAACTGACGACATGCCGACGAATCGTCCCGTGAAGGCCATCGTCATCGGAGCCGGCATCGGCGGGCTGGCCTGCGCGGTCACACTGCGCCGGGTCGGCATCGACGTGGAGGTGTACGAACGGGCCACCGAACTGCGCGCCGCCGGTTCCGGCCTGTCGGTCATGAGCAACGCCATCAGCGCCCTCGCCACGCTGGGCATCGACCTGAGCCTGGAGGAACGCGGCCGGGTCGTCGAGTCCTTCACCGTCGTGGACCACAGCGGCCGTCTCATCAGGGACCTGCCCTTCAAGGAGGTCTGCGAGAAGGTCGGCGCGCCCAGTGTCTGTCTGAGCCGCTCGGACCTCCAGAAGGCCCTGCTGGAGGCGGCCGGGGACTGTCCCGTCCACCTGGGCGCCACCGCGACCGGCTTCGAGACCGACGACTCGGGCGTCGTCGTCCGCTTCGCCGACGGGAGTTCGGCGCGCGGGGACCTGCTCATCGGCGCCGACGGGTTCAACTCGGCCGTGCGCGGCGGGCTCGTCGGACCGGAGACCTCCCAGGACAGCGGCTACGTCTGCTGGCTCGGCATCGTCCCCTTCAGCCACCCCGTGCTCGCCCCGGGCGCCGTGCGCCACTACTGGGGCAGCGGACAGCGCTTCGGTCTCATCGACATCGGCCACGGCCGCTACTACTGGTGGGGCACCCGGAACATGCCCGAAGCCCGCTCGCGGGCCTGGGACGGCACCAAGGAGGACGTCGTCGGGGCCTTCGAGGGGTGGGCCGACGAGGTGCGGTCGGTGATCGGGGCCACGCCCCCCGAGGACATCCTCGCCACGCCCTCCCACGACCGTCCGTTCCTGGAACGGTGGGGAGCGGGCCCCGTCACCCTCCTCGGTGACGCGGCGCACCCCATGCTGACCACCCTCGGGCAGGGCTCGGCCATGGCGATCGAGGACGCCGTGGTCCTGGCCCACACCCTGGCCGGGCCGGAGGCCCGCGAGGACCTGCCGCTCGCCCTGCGGACGTACGAGGACCGGCGGCGCGACCGGACCAGGGCCATGGTCGCCGCCTCCCGGGCGAT
Organism: Streptomyces sp. AB3(2024); assembly: GCF_041862025.1. Classification (NCBI taxonomy): domain Bacteria; kingdom Bacillati; phylum Actinomycetota; class Actinomycetes; order Kitasatosporales; family Streptomycetaceae; genus Streptomyces; species Streptomyces sp. AB3(2024). The sequence continues at coordinate 33,320 of NZ_JBGWAB010000037.1, read as the reverse complement.
GAGCGACCTCGAACAGGCCGACACGCCCGAACACCGCCGGATCCGCGACGACCACTTCCGCCTGACGCCGCACGAGGAACTCGCCCGCCGGAACGAGGAGGCGCTGACCTTCCCCGCCGTCGCGGTGTCCGCACCCCTCGTCCGGCCGAACCCCGCAGGCCACGTGCTCCCGTAGGAGCCACCCCCGCCGCCCCGGCCGGGCCGGGGCGGCGGCCGGTTCAGCTTCCGCGCAGGATCCGTACCCGCGTCTCGATCGCGGTGATGAGGGCCTCGACCCTCACCTCGAAGATCTGCTCCTCCGTCACCTCGGCGAGCTCGGTGCTCAGCGCGGTGATGTGCGGGAAGCCCGCGGGATCCACCAGCCGGTACTCGCGGCTCCAGGAGGACTCGTCGGCCGCGCGGACGTCCGGGTCGAAGAGCAGGTAGGCGGCGCGCTGGCCGACGTAGGCCAGCAGGGAGTCGCCGACCATCCGGTAGTGCACGGCTGCCTCGGCGCCTTCGAGTCCGGCCTCCGTGACGGCGCCGAGGATCAGTTCCACCACCCGGAACTCGTTGGGCCTGCGGGTGGTCCGGCTGGCCATGGTCGAGCCGACCACCGGGTACTTGAGGGCGACCTCCAGGGAGCCGGCGGCCAGGGCCCGCAGCCGGTCCTTCCAGTCGAGGCCCCCGGGGATGCTGTCGAGGACCTCGCCCAGGGTGCGGTCCGCCACGGACAGCAGCAGGTCGTCCTTGTCGCGGAAGTGCCGGTAGACCGCCGTCGGGTCGGCACCGAGCTCCTCGCCGAGACGGCGCACGGTGAAGGCGTCCGCACTGCCGCGCGCCGCGATGCGCAGGCTCGCTTCGATGATGGAGTCGGGAGTGAGCTGGCTTCCGGCGCGCTTGGACCGGGTGGGTGTCTCGGATGACTTCGGCATGGTGCGGCCAGTGTAACGATGCGGAACAGAGGCAGCGCAACACCGTTGACAACAATGTTGCGCTCCCGTTCACTCCTCCTCAACGAACACGCCGTGCGGGCCCCGCCCGCCGAGCCGGAGGAAGCATCGATGGACCGGAACAGGCAGTACGGCAGGCAGCGGGCGGACACCGTCTTCGTGGGAGGACGGGTGTTCACCGGGACCCACGGGACACCGGTCGACGCGGCCGTGGCCGTCGGCGGGGGCCGGATCCTCGCCGTCGCCGACGACAGCGCCGTGCGCTCCCTCGCGGACACGGGCACCGAGGTGGTGGACCTCGCGGGCGGGCTGCTCGTCCCCGGATTCCAGGACGCCCACGTCCACCCGGTCGTGGCCGGCGTCCAGATGCTCGGCTGCGACCTGAGCGGGGAGCACTCGGCCGACGGCTACCTGGCCGTGGTGGCCGCGTACGCCGCCGCGCACCCCGAAGCACCGTGGATCCGAGGCGGCGGCTGGTCGATGGACGTCTTCCCCGGCGGCACCCCCACCCGGGCCATGCTCGACGCCGTGGTCCCCGACCGGCCCGTCCTGCTCGGCAACCGCGACGGACACGGCGCCTGGGTCAACACCCGGGCCCTGCGCCTCGCCGGCGTCGACGCCGCCACCCCCGACCCGGTGGACGGCCGGATCGAGCGGGAACCGGACGGGTTCCCGGCCGGCACCCTCCAGGAGGGTGCCGTGGAGCTGGTCGCCCGCCACGTGCCGATCGCCACCGCCGACGAGGCCCACGCCGGCCTCCTCGCCGCTCAGGAACACCTCTTCTCCCTCGGCGTGACCAGCTGGCAGGACGCCATGATCGGCGCCTTCCCCGGCAACCCCGACAACTACGACGTCTACCTGCGCGCCGCCCGCGAGGGGTCGCTGCGGGCCCGGGTGGTCGGCGCCCTGTGGTGGGACCGCGAGCGCGGGCTGGAACAGATACCGGAGATCGAAGAACGCCGCCGCACCGGACGGGTGGGGCGCTTCAACGCCACCAGCGTCAAGATCATGCAGGACGGCATCGCCGAGAACTTCACGGCCGGCATGCTGGAGCCCTACCTCGACGGCTGCGGCTGCGCCACCGGGAACTCCGGCCTCAGCTTCATCGATCCCGAGCTCCTCACCGAAGCCGTACGGCTCCTCGACCGCTCCGGCTTCCAGCTCCACTTCCACGCGCTCGGGGACCGTGCGGTCCGCGAGGTCCTCGACGCCCTGGAAGCGGCCCGCGCGGCCAACGGCGCCAACGACAACCGCCACCACCTCGCCCACCTCCAGGTCGTCCACCCCGACGACATCGCCCGCTTCGCCCGGGTGGGGGCGGCCGCCAACATCCAGGCGCTGTGGGCCGCCCACGAACCGCAGATGGACGAGCTGACGATCCCCTTCCTGGGCCCCGAACGCGCCGCCCTCCAGTACCCGTTCGGGGACCTCCGGCGCGCCGGAACCCGCCTGGTCGCCGGCAGCGACTGGTCGGTGAGCAGTCCCAACCCGCTCTGGGGCATCCACGTCGCCGTCAACCGGACCGTCCCCGACGAGGCCGCCGGAACCCCCGACGCGGCCCACGGCCCCCACGGCCGCCACGAGCCGGCCGCCCCCTTCTTCCCGGAGCAGGCCCTGACCCTCTCCCAGGCCCTGACCGCCTACACCGCCGGAAGCGCCTGGGCGAACCACCTCGACGCGGTCACCGGCACCGTCGAGGAGGGCAAGTACGCCGACCTCGTCGTGCTCGACCGCAACCCCTTCGAGCTGCCCCCCGGCGAGATCGCCGGGACCCGGGTGCGCCGCACCTACCTCGACGGCGAACAGGTCTTCGCCGCGAAGGACTGAGCGCCGGCCCCCACCGGTGACGCACCGCAACGCCCCGGCCGGTCCGCCCGCGGCCGGGCAGCACCACGCCCCTCAGGAAGCTCACCCCTCACGGAGGCAGACGATGCCATCAGCCCGATCGAGAGCGACACGCACGCAGAACACCAGCCTTACCGCCCCTACCCCCCGCACCCCTCACACCTCCCGCACCGTCCGCCTCCGGCGCGCCGCGGTCGGCGGCCTCGCCGCCACCGCCGTGTTCCTCACCGGCGGGTGCAGCGGCACGGCCCACCCGGCGAAGGACGCGGCCGCCGCCTACACGATCACCGACCGCACCCCCGCCCCGGCCGGTGACCTCGCCTCCTTCACCTGGTCCACCTTCGCCGAGCCCGCCTCCATCGACTACGCCCAGTCCTTCGACTACCCGCCCAACCAGATCCTCGCCAACGTCTGCGAGAGCCTGCTGCGCTGGAACCCCGACCTCACGACCTCCCCCAACCTCGCGGAATCGTTCACCAACCCCACCCCCACCACCTGGGTCTACCGGATCCGGCCCGGCGTGCGGTTCCACGACGGGACCCCGCTCACCGCCGACGACGTCGTCGCCTCGCTGCGCCGCAACCTCGACCCGGCCGTGGCCAGCGTCTGGGCCTACCCCTTCAAGAACGTCAAGTCGGTGGAGCGCAGCGGTGACATGGAGGTCACCGTCACGCTCACCCAGCCCGACTCCACCTTCAACAAGTACCTCGCCGCCGCCCCCGGCACGGTGGAGTCCGCCGCCACCCTGGCCAAGGCCGGCAAGGACTACGGGAACCCGCAGACCGGCGTCAACTGCACCGGCCCCTTCTCCTTCGGCTCCTGGACCTCCGGCCAGTCCCTCACCCTCAAGCGCAACGACGCCTACTGGAACCCCGAACTCAAGGCCAGGTCCGGCGAGGTGAAGTTCGTCTTCCTCGCCGACGCCACCACCCGGGTCAACGCCTTCCAGTCCGGCGAGGTCGACGGCGGCTGGATGGTCCCGCCCAACGCGTACGCCCAACTGCGCTCCACCCAGGCCGGAAGCCTCTACTTCGGCCGCAACACCACCGTCGCCGACGAGGTCGTCGGCAACCTCAAGGGCCCCCTCGGCGACGCCCGCGTGCGCCGGGCCCTGCTCATGGCCATCGACCGCAAGGGCATCGTCAAGGCCGGAGCCGGCGGCGCCGGAGAGGTCGCAGACTCGCTCGTCACCGACAACCTGTGGGGCGACGTGCCCGCGGCCACCCGCGAGGCCCTCCTGAAGGACCTGCCGAAGTACCCCTACGACCCCGCCAAGGCCAAGGCGCTCGCCGCCGAGGCCGGAGTGTCCGGCCAGAAGGTCGTGATCGCGACCAGCCCCCTGGACTCGCAGACCACGATCATCACCCAGGCCGTCGCCCAGGCCGCCACGGCCATCGGGCTCAAGCCGCAGATCGACAGCGTCTCCGCCGAGAAGTACACCGCGCTCTTCACCGACCCCGCCGCACGCGAGGGCGTCGACCTCTTCCTCACCTTCTGGTACACCTCCATCACCGATCCGCTGGACATGTACGCCTCCCTGCGCACCGGCGCGTTCAGCAACTACGGCGGCTGGTCCGATCCCGCCTACGACGCGGCCGTCGACCGGGCCGTCGACACCTACGACCCGGCCGGCCACGCGCAGGCCAATGCCGAGGCCCAGCGCATCGCCCTGCGCGAACTGCCCTGGCTGCCCCTGTACACCCAGCCCGTGAGCGTCTTCCTGGGCAAGCGGATCACCGGCGTCCAGCCCTCCATCGCCTACCTCTACTACCCCTGGGCCGCCGAGATCGGAGCCAAGGGATGACCGACGAGCCCCCGGGCACGGCGCCGACCGCCCCGGCCGGTCCCGTGCCGTCCGGTCCCGCCCCGGCGGTCCTCGCCCGGGCCGGGCGGGTCCTGCGCCGGCTCGCCGGGATGGCCGCGACCCTCCTGGTCACCTCCTTCCTGGTGTTCTCCTCCCTCTACCTCGCGCCCGGCGACCCGGTCTCCTTCCTGGTACGCGGGCGCAGCCCCGGCCCCGAACAACTCGCCGAACTGCGCCACCAGTACGGCTTCGACCAGCCCTTCCTGCTGCGCTACTGGCACTGGCTCGAAGGCGTGGTCCAGGGGGACTTCGGCCGCTCCCACCTCTTCCACCAGGACGTCTCGGCGGTCATCTGGTCCCGGCTGCCCTCCTCCCTCCTCCTCGTCGCCACCTCCGCCCTGATGATCGCCGTCCTGGGCGTCGGCGCGGGGATCGTCGGAGCGCTGCGCCGCGGCACCCGCACCGACCGGACCCTGATGCTGCTGGTCACGGTCGGGGCGGCCGCACCCGCCTTCGTCGTCGCCCTGCTCCTGCGCTCCCTCCTCGGAGTCCGCCTGGGCTGGTTCCCGACCATCGGCAACGGCAGCGGGGTGTTCGACCGGCTGCACCACGTCGTCCTGCCGGCCATCGCCCTGGCCGTGACCTTCACGGCCCTGGTGACCCGGGTGACCCGCTCGGCGATGCTCGACGAACTGCGCCGCGAACACGTCGAGGTCGCACTCAGCCGGGGCACCCCCCGGCGGACCGTGATCCGGCGCCACGTCCTGCGCAACGCGCTGGGTCCCATCGTCACCGTCTCCGCGCTCCTCGTCTCGGGCATGCTCGTCAGCACCGCCATCGTCGAGACCGCCTTCGGCATGTCGGGCGTGGGCTCCCTGCTCGTCCAGAGCGTCGACCAGCTCGACTTCCAGGTCGTCCAGGCGATCGTGCTGCTGGTCGTGGCCGCCTTCGTCGTGGTCAACGCCCTCGTGGACCTCCTGCACCCGCTGATCGACCCGCGCACGGCGGCCGGGGGGAGCGCCCGATGACCCCTGACAACCAGGCCCCCGCCGCGCTCCTGTCGCGCCCCGCCCGCCTCACCCGGCTACGGGCCCTCGGGGGCAGCCCGCTCCAGCGGACCTGCCTGTTCCTCCTCGCCCTCTTTGTCCTGGTCGCCGTCGTGGCGCCCTGGATCGCACCACAGGACCCCACCTTCGGCAGCCTCGGGGACACCCTCCTCGGGCCCGGCGCCGGGCACTGGCTCGGCACCGACCAGGGCGGCCACGACACCCTGTCGGCGCTCCTCGTAGGCACCCGGACCAGTCTGGTCGGGCCGCTCGCCGTCGTGGTGTTCTCCACCGTCACCGGCATCGCCGTCGGCCTGTTCACCGCGTGGCGCGGCGGCCGGACCGACGCCCTCGCCGGACGCGTGCTCGACGTGCTGTTCGCCTTCCCCGCCCTGCTGCTCGCGATCCTCGCGGTCGCCCTCTTCGGCAAGGGCATGACCGCCCCCGTGCTCGCCATGGCCATCGCCTACATGCCGTACACCGCACGCCTCGTCCGGGGCCTGGCCCTCCAGGAGAAGGCCCGCCCCTACATCGCCGCCTACACCGTCCAGGGCCACTCCGCCGTGTTCGTGACGGTCCGCCGGATGCTCCCCAACATCGCCCCGACGCTCCTCGCCCAGGCGACGGTGAACTTCGGCTACGCCCTCCTCGACCTCGCCGCCCTCTCCTTCCTCGGCCTCGGCGTCCAGCCGCCGACACCCGACTGGGGCGCCATGATCAACCAGGGGCAGGCCGCCGTGCTCCAGGGACAGCCGCTGTCCGCGGTCGTCCCGGCCGTCGCGGTCGTCGTCGTGGTCGTCGCCTTCACCGTCGTCGGGGAGAGCCTCGCCGACAAGATTGCTGGAAGGGACCCCCGATGACCCTGCTCCGGTACGAAGACCTCAGCGTCACCCTGCCCGGCACAGCCCGCCCCGTCCTCGACGGCATCGGCCTCACCGTCGGGGCCGGCGAGGCCGTCGCCCTGGTCGGCGAGTCGGGGTCCGGCAAGTCCGTCACCGCCCGCGCCGCCCTCGGCCTCTTCCCCGAGGGCGCCCGGATCGCCGGACGGGTCAGCGTCGACGGCACCGACCTCGTCGGAGCCGACGCCGCGAGCCTGCGCGAGGTGCGCACCGCCACGGCGGCGATGATCTACCAGGACCCCCGCGCCGCGATCAACCCCGTCCGCCGCGTCGGGGACTTCCTCACCGAGTCCCTGCGCCTGGTCCACGGCTGGACCCGGGACCGGGCCCGCGCCCGGGCCGCCGAACTGCTCGGCGCGGTCGGCCTCCCCGACCCCGTCCGCCACCTGGACCAGTACCCGCACGAGCTCTCCGGCGGCATGCTCCAGCGCGTCGTGATCGCCGCCGCCCTGACCGCCGAACCCCGCCTGCTGCTGTGCGACGAGCCGACCACCGCCCTCGACGTCAGCACCCAGGCGGAGATCCTCGCCGTCCTCGGCAGGCTGCGGCGCGAACGCGGCCTGGGCCTGCTCCTCATCACCCACGACATCGAACTTGCCGCCTCCGTCAGCGACCGGATCTACGTGATGTACGCGGGCCGCATCGTCGAGACCGCCCCCGTGGGGGACCTCTTCACCACGCCCCGACACCCTTACACCGCCGGACTGCTCGGCTCCTCCCCACCGCTGGACGGCAGGGCGCCCGAGCGGCTCGTCCCCATCCCCGGCGCCCCCATGGGCCTGCTCGAATCCGCCACCGGCTGCGCCTTCGCCCCGCGCTGCCGCTTCGCCGAACCCGGCCGCTGCGACCAGTCACCGCCTCCACTGAGCGAGCACGGCCCGGCCCGGGTCGCGTGCCACCTGGCCGGCGAACTCACCCTCACGCCGCACCGCGACCGGCCCGGCGACCACCGTCCCCACCCGAACCAGGAGGTCAGGTGACCACCGACCAGCCCCCGCTCCTGCGGGTCGAAGGCCTGCGCAAGACCTACCGGAGTGGCGCCGCCGAGGTCGTCGCCGTCGACGGCCTGTCCTTCACGCTGGGCCACGGCGGCGCCCTCGGCATCGTCGGCGAGTCCGGATCGGGGAAGACCACCACCGCCCGGATGCTGATCGGCCTCGAACGCCCCGACTCCGGGGAGATCCACGTCCAGGGCCGCCCCCTTGCCGCGTCCGTACGCGGCAGGGCGGCCCGGCTGGCGCGCGCCAGAGCCGTCCAGATCGTCTTCCAGGACCCCTACCTCTCGCTCGACGCCCGGATCACGATCGCGGCCACCCTCGACGGGGTGCTCCGGCTGCACGGAACCCGCGACCCGGCGGAGCGCGCCGCCCGGACCCGGGCGCTCCTCGCCCGGGTCGGGCTCGGCGACCGGGAAGCAGCGGCCCTGCCCCGCCACCTCTCCGGCGGCCAGCGCCAGCGCGCCGCGATCGCCCGCGCCCTCGCCGTCGAACCGGCCGTGCTCGTCCTCGACGAAGCCGTGTCCGCCCTGGACGTGTCCGTGCAGGCCCAGGTCCTCAACCTGCTCGCCGACATCCGCCGCGACACCGGCATCGGACTGGTCTTCGTCAGCCACGACCTGGCCGTGGTCCGCTACGTGTGCGACGAAGCCCTCGTCATGTACCGGGGCCGGACCATGGAACACCGGCCCGTCGCCGAACTGCTCACCACCCCGCACCATCCGTACACCCGGCTGCTCCTGGCCTCCGTCCCCCGCCCCGGCTGGGACCCCGACTCCATCAGCCGCCGGCGCCGCGCCCTCGACCCCCTGGGAGTCCCCCTCGACAGGTGACCCGTCCGGGTGCGAACCCGTCGGGGCCGCCCCCGGCGACCGCCGAAAATGCGGTGCGCCGCGCGGGCGGCCCGGTCTACGGTGGCACGATGAGCACCCGCACCTTCCGCGTCACCGTCCGTGGCTTCTTCGACGGCCTCACCGCCGAACAGCACGCCGAGCTGACGGCCGCGGCCCCCGAACACGACGTACTGCGCGCTTCGTTCACCACCGAGGGGAACCTCAGCTACGAGCTGGCCGCCCGCAACTCCTTCGCCTTCCGCTTCCTCGACTCCGGGGAGGCGGAGGAGGACATCCTCGAAGCCGCCGCCCGCGCCGAACTGGCCGCCGAGAGCTGGCTGACGCAGCGCGGCTACGGTTTCAAGCGGCTGCGCTGCACCGCCGAGGACCTCTCGCTGGCCAAGCAGAGCAAGCGCCAGCGCCAGGCGGCGGCCCGCGCGGACTCCTGAACGCCCGGGGCCGCCCGGACGGGTCCGCGGGCCGGTCACACGTCGGGCAGCGGGCGGGCCGCGAGCGGGTGCGCGGGGACCTGGTGGCCGCCCGAGGGGAGCATCCGCACCTCACCCCGGTCGCTGATCTCCGCACGGACGATGCCGGTGGCGTCGGCGTACACCGGGTGGCCGCCCGGCCCCGCGGTGTCGGTGCGGTCCACCACCACGACGTCCTCGCCCGTCCCGTCGGTGGAGGGGAAGACCAGCTCGTACCGCTTGCCGCTCATGTACGCACTCCCGTCGTTACACGACCCCCACACCCTCCCATCGTGGGCCGGTCCGGCCCGGCCCGCCCGGTGGCTTTGCCTCCGTTTTGCGTTCGCGGGGGTGGCCCGCGATGAGATAGTGGCGCTCTCCAAGGAAGGGCGGCAAGGGGTGCGGCTGGCGGAACTGAGCGAGCGCAGCGGTGTCTCCACCGCGACCATCAAGTACTACCTGCGCGAGGGCCTGCTGCCGCCCGGACGCCGGATCGGTGCGACGACGGCCGACTACGACGAATCGCACCTGCGCCGGTTGCGCCTGGTGCGCACGCTGATCCAGGTCGGCGGGGTGCCCGTGGCGACGGCCCGCGAGGTGCTCCGCCACGTCGACGACGACTCGCTGGGCCGGACGATCCGCACGGGAGCCGCCCTGTGGGCGCTGCCGCGCGTACCGGAGCCGGACGAGGAGGACGAGGCCGTGGCGACCGCCCGCGCCGAGGTGGACCGCCTGCTGGAGGAGCTGGGCTGGTCGACCGCCCGGGAACTGGCCCCGCTCTCTCCGGACCACCGCTCCCTGGTGCTGGCGGTGGCCTCGCTCATCCGCCTCGGCTACCGCTGGGACGCGCGGATGCTGGCGCCCTACGCCCGTCTGATGCACCAGGTGGCCGTCCGCGACCTCGACAACATGGAGGACTACGGCTCGGAGGCGGAGAGGGTGGAGGCGGCGGTCGCCTCCGCCGTCCTCTTCGAGCCCGTGCTCAAGGCCATGCACCGGCTGGCGCAGGAGGAGGAGTCGGCCCGTCGCTACGGGCTCTCCTGACCCCGTACGGCGTCGCTTCCCCCCGGCGGGGCGTACCCGCGGGCGGCGGTCACCTCCCGGGCCAGCGCGGTGAAGGCCCGGGCCGCGGCGCTCGGGTACGCGCCGTCGCGCCGCAGCAGGCTCACGGTGCGCGGCGGCAGCGGCGGGACCAGCCGGACCGGGGTCAGTCGCGGATGGTCGTCGGTGACGGCGTCGGGCAGGACGGTGGCCAGGCCGGTCCGCTGCACGAGCTCGGTCAGCGCCTGGACGGAGCCGGCCTCCACCGCGACGCGGGGCCTGACCCCGTGCGCGGCGAGGTAGGCGTCGATGTGTTCCCGGGTCGCGAAGTCCCCGCTCAGCAGCGCCAGTCGACGGTCCGTCAGGGCCGATACCGGCAGCGGATCCGGCTCCGGCGCCGCGGGGACCGTACCGCGTCCGCCGACCACCAGGCCCAGGGTCTCGGTGAACAGCCCGGTCGCGGCGATCCCCGGCAGGTGGACGCCCCGGAAGGCGATGCCGAGGTCGGTGTCGTCGGCCAGCAGCGCGACCTCGATGCGGTCCTGGGGCATCTCCCGCACCTCCACCGTGATGCCCGGATGCGCCGTGTGGAAGGCGGCGAGCAGCGGGCCGAGGAGGTACGCCGTGAAGGTGGGGGTGAGGGCCAGCCGCAGGTGGCCGCGGCTCAGGTCGGCGAGGTCGTGGACCGCCCGCTCGGCCGCCGCGAGGTCCCGCAGCGCCCGGCGGGCGTGCTCCGCGTAGACCGCTCCGGCGTCCGTGAGGCGCACCGCGCGTCCGCTGCGGTCCAGGAGCTGCACGCCCACCGTCCGCTCCAGCTGCTTGACCTGCTGGGACAGGGTGGGCTGGGAGATCCGCAGCTCCTCGGCGGCGCGCGTGAAGCTGCTGTGTTCGGCGACCGCGAGCAGGTAGCGCAGGTGACGCAGTTCCAAAGCCATGCGACCGACTATAGATGACATCGATGAGGGTCATCGAATACCGCTCTTGGACACTATGACCGCAGGTCATGCATGGTGGAACACGTCAGCCCCCACGGGGGTGGATCCCAGAGAACGGGAGTGACCATGCACGACCTCACCGAGGGCGTCGAGCGGTTCCGCCACGACGTCTTCCCCGCCAAGGCGGAGCTCTTCGCCGAGCTCGCCGCGACCCACCGCCCGCGGACCCTGTTCATCAGCTGCTCCGACGCCCGCGTGGTTCCGGAGCTGATCACCCAGAGCGAGCCGGGCGAGCTGTTCGTCGTCAGGACCGCGGGCAACCTCGTCCCCGCGCACACCCCGGGCCCGGACGGGGTGGCGGCCGGCGTCGAGTACGCCGTCGCCGTCCTCGGCGTCACCGACATCGTGGTCTGCGGCCACTCCGCCTGCGGCGCGATGACCGCGCTCGCCGAGCGCCACGACCTCGGCCCCCTCCCGGCGGTGGCCGACTGGCTCCGCCACGCGGACGCCGCCCTCGCCCGCACCGCCCCGGCCGACGGCGGCCCGTACCCCCTGGACGCGCTGGTACGGGAGAACGTCCGGGCCCAGCTGGCGAACCTCGCCACCCACCCCTCGGTGGCCCGCGCCCTCGCCGCCCGCTCGCTGGTCCTGCGCGGCTGGGTCTACGACATCCCCTCCGGCGCCGTCGAGGAGATCGAGCGCACCGGCGGCCCCGTCGCCCTCGCGGCCTGATCCGCCGCTCCCCGCCCCGGCACCCCACCCCGAACCCCTTCCCCCTCCGAAAGGAAACCCTTCCCATGGTGCACGCCCAGTTCGCCCCCGCCGTCCGTGAGCGGATCGCCGACGCCGCCGTCGAGGCCAAGGTCCGCAAGAACCTGACCTGGCGCCAGATCGCCGACGTCACAGGCCTGTCCGTGGCCTTCGTCACCGCCGCCGTCCTCGGCCAGCACCCGCTGCCCGAGCCCGCCGCCAAGGCCGTCGCCGAACTCCTCGGCCTCGACGAGGACGCCGCGATGTGGCTGCAGACCATCCCCACCCGGGGCTCGATCCCCGGCTCCGTCCCCACCGACCCGACGATCTACCGCTTCCACGAGATGCTCCAGGTCTACGGCACCACCCTCAAGGCCCTGGTCCACGAGGAGTTCGGCGACGGCATCATCAGCGCCATCAACTTCCGCCTCGACGTGCGGAAGGTCGCCGACCCCGACGGCGGCGAGCGCGCCGTGATCACCCTCGACGGCAAGTACCTTCCGACCAGGCCCTTCTGACCCCGGCCGCCGGGGCCGGTCCGCTCACCGGCCGGCCCACCGGTCCACTCACCGGCGCGGGTCCAGGCAGGCCAGCGCCGCCGACGTGAGCGCGCCCACCCCCGCCGGCAGCGCCGTCCGCACGTCGGGCGCGAAGTCCGGCGCGTGATTGGCCGGGAGCGCGGCCAGCTTCGCGGCGGCGCCCTCCCCGGGCGCCGCCGCCCACGCGGCGGGGCCGACCACCCCCAGCATCCAGTAGGCGAGCCGCACCCCCTGCGCCCCGTGCACCGCCCGCCCCGCGTCGCCGAACAGTCCGAAGTCCTCCGTGGCCAGCGACGGCGGCCACATCGCCACCCGCTCCGCCCCGAAGTGCGCCGCGTGCGCCGCCCGCACCACCCCCGTCGTCGCCGGATCGGGGTGGGTGACGGGGGACTCGCGCTCGCGGACGATCTCCGGTTCGCGGGGGCAGCCGGAAGCCGCGCACTCCGCGCGGACGATCCGTTCGACGCCGTCCGCGGCCCGCGCGAGCGCCGCCCCGCCCGCGGCCCGTACGGTGATCGCCAGCTCGGCCCGCTCCGGCACCACGTTGGCGCGCTCGCCCGCCCGGAACGAGCCCACCGTGACGGCCACCTGCTCCGAGGGCGCCGCCTCCCGCGCCACCACCGTCTGCAGCCGGGTCACCACGTGGGCCGCCGTCACCACCGGGTCCACCGTCAGGTGCGGGGCGCCCGCGTGCCCGCCCCGGCCGTGCACCACGACCCGGAAGGTGACGCTGCCCGCCGTCATCGGCCCGTACCCGTGCGCCACCATCCCGGTCGGGAGCGGCGCGGCGTGCTGGGCGAGGACCGTGTCCGGGCGGCCGACGCGCTCGTACAGCCCGTCGGCGAGCATCGCCGCGGCCCCGTCGAGGGTCTCCTCCGCGGGCTGGCCCACCACCACCAGCGTGCCCCGCCAGGCCTCCGGGGCGGCGCCCGCCAGCACGGAGGCGGCCCCGGCCGCCGCGGCCAGGTGCAGGTCGTGCCCGCAGGCGTGCGCCACCGGCCCCTCGCTCGCGTACGGCAGCCCGGTGGTCTCGCGGACCGGCAGCGCGTCCAGCTCGGCGCGCAGCACCACGGTCGGGCCCTCGCCCCGTCGCAGCACCCCGGCCACGCCGTGCCCGCCGATCCCGCGCGTGGTCGCGTACCCGGCGGACTCCAGCCAGTCGGCGAAGCGGCCCGCCGTGCGCCGCTCCCCGCCCGACAGCTCCGGGTGCCGGTGCAGATCGAGGTAGAGGGTGGTCAGCGGCCGCAGGAGCGGGGGGAGCGCCGCGAGTACGGCGGAGGCGGGGCCGGGGACGGAGGCGGAGGCCGGGGCGGTCGCGGTCATGGAGCCCATGATCGGCCACCGGATCCGGCCGGGTCTGTCAGGCCGCTGACACCTTCTGTCAGCGGAATGTCAGAAGGAGGACACGTGACATGACGGTGCGAGCGGTTCTCCTGGAGGGGCACCGCACGGAGACGGCCGTCCCGTGGCCGCGCACCCAGTGACCGCACCAACTGAAGGAGTCCCCATGGAGAAGTCGCCGCTCGCCTCGCTCGCCGACGAGATCCTGGAGCTGGAGTCGGAGACCTTCGAGATCTCGGACTACTCGGACGCCAGCGAGGTCGTGCTCGCCGGTTCCACCAGCTGCAGCTCCACCTCGACCTGTTCCTCCACCACCAGCACCACCTCCTGCAGCGCCTGACCCGAGCTCAGCAGGCCGTGCACCCGGATGCCCCGGCCCCCTCTCCCGAGGGGACCGGGGCATCCGGCGCGCGGGGTCGGCCCGCTCAGGGGAAGGGGTGCGGCACCAGCCGGACCTCCGCCTCCGTCAGCGGCTCCCGGCGCAGCCCGGCGCGCACGGCCGCCGTCCGCATCCTCGGCATGTACGGGGCCCGCTGGCGCGACCAGCCGAAGTCGATCGGCAGCAGCCCCGGGACGACCGCGCACACGGTGCTCAGGCCCGCCCGGCGCTGCTCAGGGGTCGTCTGGTCCACGACGATCACATCGTGTCCGGCGGAGGTGAGTTCGCCCACGCACAGCATCAGGTCGTCGCGCAGATCGCCCGTCCGCGGGCGCCCCCGCTCCTCCCACTCCCGGTACAGCCCGTCCATCGGCCGCACGGCGAGCGGCTCCAGGTACGGGTGCACGTACGGGGACATCGCGGGCAGCCCGTACAGCTGGGCATGGTCCTTGAGGTGCTTGACCAGGGAGAAGTCCCGGGTCATCGCCTCCAGTTCGGCCTGCCGCTCCGCCACCTGGCCGGGCAGGTGCGGGATGTAGGTGAGCACCTCCGACAGGGCGGCCTCCACCGCCGTCGCCGGATCCAGCGCGGCGCCCGCGCCGAAGGAGTGCAGCCCCGGCCCGCCGTCGCGCCGCACCGCGAGCCCCGTCACCACCGGCACCGCCAAGTCGATCCGGTTGTCGAAGGCGTGCACGTCGTACCCCTGCAGGGCGGCCCGGTCCACCATCGTCCGCACCGCCGGCCCCGGCACGGACGCCAGGTCGATCTCCGTCAGCCGCAGGCCGCCGTACCAGGCGAGCAGGAAGGCGTCCCGCTCGATCAGCTCCAGCAGCGCGCCGAGCAGGGCCTCTTCCGGGGAACCGCCGATCGCGCAGCCGTTGGAGCACTCGAAGACGAAGTTGTCGGCCGCGAGGCCCGCGCTGTAGTACGCCAGGCGGGCCGGGACCAGCACCGGGCGGTCGTCGCGCAGCGAATGCCCGTACACCCAGGGGATGGGCCGCTGCGGGTCGAAGGGCGAGACCAGCGGATCGTCGCGGTAGGTCGCCTCCGGGTAGAAGCCGCAGAGCGCCGGGTCCAGGGCCCGCCCGCCCAGTTCCGCGTACGGGGCGGTGAGCACCTCGGTGGCGCCGGTGCGCCGGTGCGTGCCCGCGTACCGCTCCAGGCCCTCCAGGAAGGCCAGGTCGCGGCTGGCGGAGAAGCTGTTCGCCTGCCCGCTCCAGGTGACGTCCGTCAGCCCGGCGTAGCCGCGCATGAAGACGCTGCCCGCGACGGGCGCGGTGGTCGGCGAGGTCACGTTGGTCCAGGTGCCCGCGCCCAGCACCCCCGTCACCGGGTTGGCCAGCGCCTCGTGCGGCACCGGGTACGAGGACGCCGCGCGCAGCCGCTGCGCCCCCGGGTGGGGTTTGGGCCGCGAGCGGGGGGTGAAGGGCCGCGGGGCGTCGGTGCCGCGCGGGCCGCAGTCCGGGCAGAGCGGGTCGGCTGCCAGCGGGTACGTGCGCACCTGGAGGGTCTCCAGGTCCAGCCGGGAGACCTGGGGCAGGGCCCGGTCGGCCGGCGACGGGCCGGGCGCGCCCGCCTCCCCGCCCGCCACGGCCGCGTGCAGGGCGGCGACCGCGTCGAGCACGTACGGGGACGGCCGCGGCCAGTGCGCCGCCACGGCGGTGACCGGCCCGGTGCCGGTCTCCAGCGCGTCCCGTTCGCTGCGGCGGCGCCGCCGCTGCCAGCGCATCGCCAGGCACTGCCCGCAGGCGGGCGCGGTGCCGTCGCCGCCCCACGGGCCGACCAGTACGGCCCGGGCGCTGAGGTGGACGGTCGCCGCCGGCCGGACCGTCGCGAACGGGTCGGCGGCGCGCGGTCCCAGGGCGTCGTGCACCCCCAGGGTGACGACGGCGGGCCCGGTGCCCGCGCCGCCGAGGGCCCCCTCCAGCGCGCGCCGGGCCGCTTCCATCGGGGCGCCCGCCGGGGCCCCGGCCCGTACGGCTCTCGTCGTGGTCATGACTGGTTGCTCCAGCGGAAGGTCTTGAGCCCGATCCCGCCGAACAGCAGGGCGAACCCGCACAGTGCCGCGCACCCGATCCCGATGCCGGCGAGCGAGCCCGAACCGGTCAGCGCGCCCGTGGCCGCGTCGTTGAGGTAGCGCAGCGGCAGCACCCGGGAGACCGACCGCAGCCAGCCCGGCATCATGTCGAGCGGCAGGAAGGACCCGGACAGGAACGCCATCGGCACCATCAGGCAGTTGGCGATCGCGGCGACGGCCTCGGGGGTGTTGGCGAAGTTCCCGACGATCACGCCGATCGCCATGAAGGCGGTGATCCCGGCCACCAGCGCCGGCAGCACCAGCGGCCAGCGGCCGTCCAGGACCAGCCCGAAGCCGGGCAGCATGGCCACGGCTATGAACACCGCCGCCTGCACGACGCCCACGACCACGGCCAGGACGTAGCGGGAGGCCAGCACGGTGGTCAGCGGCGTCGGAGTGAGCCGGATCAGCCGCAGCAGGTCGTCGCGCCGCCACTGCATCAGGGTGAAGGCGATCCCGAAGACGGCGGCGTTGGCGACGCCCCAGGACATCACCCCCGGTGCGATGTACGAGATGTAGGGGCGCCCGCTCTCCTCCACGTCCTGGCCGCTGAAGATCAGGCCGAAGACGACGAGGAAGAGGAGCGGGAAGGCGAAGGTGAAGAAGAGGGTGGCCTTGTCGCGGACCTGGGCCCGGTAGCCCGACGAGGTCAGTGCCGTGTATGCGCTCATGCCGGGGACTCCGTGGTGTGTGCGGGGGTGCGGCCGGCGTCCGGCCCGTGGTGGTGGCCGGTGAGTTCCAGGTAGACGTCCTCCAGGGTCGCGGTCCGGGTCATCACCCCGTCGAGCCCGGTCAGAGCGTCGACGGCCTGCAGGACCCGGCCGGGGGCCGAGGTCTCCAGCACCAGGGAGCCGCCCTGCTCGCTCACCCGGTCCACCCCCTCCAGGGCGGCGGCCTGCGCGAGGCCGATCCGCCCGGCCGGCACCAGCAGCCGGGCCGGGGCCCCGGCGGAGGCGACCAGCCGGTGCGGGGAGTCGAGGGCGGCGATCCGGCCCGCGACGAGGATGGCCACCCGGTCACACAGGGCCTCGGCCTCGTCCAGGTGGTGGGTGGTGTAGACGATGGTGCGGCCCTCGCTCTTGAGGGCGCGCAGCACCTCCCACAGGTCGCGGCGGGCCTGAGGGTCCAGCGCGGCCGTCGGCTCGTCCAGGAAGATCAGTTCGGGGTCGTGGACCAGCGCCGAGGCGATGGCGAGCCGCTGGCGCTGCCCGCCCGAGAGGTTTTCGACGAGGACGTCGCGCTGCTCGCTCAGGGCGACCGTCTCCAGCGTGCGGTCCGCGGCGGCCGCGTCCTTGCGGTACAGCCCGGCGACGGTCGCCAGGTGCTCGCGCGCCGTCTGCCGCACGAAGAAGGCCGACGCCTGCGTCTGGACGCCGATCCGCGGCAGCAGCGCCGTGTTGCGGGGCCAGGGGCGTTCGCCCAGGACCTCCACCGTGCCGGAGTCCGCCCGGCGCAGGCCCTCGACGATCTCGATGAGGGTGGTCTTGCCCGCGCCGTTGGGGCCGAGCAGGCCGAAGAACTCGCCGCGGCGCACGTCGAGGGAGATGCCGTCCACGGCCTGGCGGTCGCCGTAGCGCTTGCGGACCTCCTGGACGGAGACGGCGACGGGGCCCGTGACGGGTGCCTCGGGCGGTGGGGTGCGGTCAGTTGTCATGGGCGGTGCGGTTCCCTCGGTATCGGTATCGGTATCGGCATCGGAGACGGAGCGGGCGGAAGGTAGGGGATCGGGTTCAGGAGCGGACGGTGAGGACCACGGCGGCCGCCGCGGCCCCGGCCAGGAGCAGGACCAGCACGGCCGAGCCGATCCCGTAGCCGAGGTAGAGCCGCCGGGCCCGGCGCGGGTAGGCGTCCGCGGCGGTGCGGTCGCGCATCCGCAGCCGCAGGTAGGCCGAGCTGGCGGGCGCCAGCCGGGTCACGCGCAGGGCGTGCCCGAGCAGCGCGTAGCCGTCGAGCGGCGGCAGCGGGACGAGGTTGACCAGGGCCTGGGCGCTGCCGAGCAGCAGCAGCGCGCCCAGCACCCGCCCGGTGGGGTCGCCGGCGGGCAGGGCGGCCCACCAGCCGAAGAAGGGCAGCAGGAACAGCAGGTTGGCGAAGGCGCCCGCCCCGGCGACCGCCAGCTGCTGGCGGCGGCGGTGCAGGTAGCGGTAGTTGTCGACGGTGCAGTACATGATCGCGACCGGCAGCCGCCAGCGCAGCCCGATCTCCCCGACCGTACCGCCGACGTGCCGGGCGGCGATCCCGTGCGCGAACTCGTGCAGGGCGGTGCTCAGCCACAGCAGCGTGGCCACCGCCAGCAGCGGCACCGGGCGCGACAGCAACCACCACAGGTCCTCCAGGAGTTCCCCGCACGCGAGCGCCAACACCCCTTCCATGCCCAGGCATACGAGGATCAGCACCCCCACCGCCACCGGCCGCAGGACCGGCCGCAGGAACCGGTGCAGCCGCGCTGTCGTCGCGTCGGCGTCCGCGACCAGGCGCAGGCTCCCGCGCAGCAGGGTCCCGGTGCGCTGCGGCCCCGGTCCGGCCGCGGGCTCCGGGAGCGGACCGCCCGCCAGCAGCCGCCGGCTCCCCAGCAGCCCGAGCAGCTGCTGCCAGTTCCGCTCGCCCAGCCGGCGCCCGAAGGCCCGGCCGTAGGCCTCGCCGATCTCCGCGAGGCTGCGCGAGCCGTCCAGCCGCGAGACCAGGAAGTACTCCTTCGGCCCGATCTCGAAGGAGGACCCGGACACCGGGTCCTTGACCAGGTGCACCACGGCCGGACCGTTCAGCAGTGGCGGCGACAGCAGGATCCCCGGCCGCAGCGCCGGCCGGTGCTCCAGCATCCCCGAGGGCGTGCTCACGGCCCGGCCACCCCCGCCCCGGCCGGGTCCGGCGAGGCGTCCCCGGGCACGCCCTCCCGCAGCACCCGGCCCAGCAGGTGCGCGAGGTAGGCCTCGTCCCGGATGGTCACGTGCAGCCGGTTGTTCGTCATGTGCATGTAGGGGGAGAGCAGCAGCGGCAGCGCCACCGCCGGATCCGTCACCCGCTCGTCGCGGGTCCCGTCCCACGAGCGGAACACCAGCTCCCCGCCGACGGCGAGCGCCTCGGCCCGCCGCCGCAGCTCCCGGCAGTGCTCGGCCCAGCCGCCGAGGAAGGCGGGCAGCCGGCCGGTCTCCCCGGAGCCGAGCGCCGTCAGCACCCCCGCGAAGCGGCGCGCGAGCCCGGGGGCGGTCTGTTCGTAGGTGCGGTCGTACTCGGAGGAGCCGATGAACCCCGTGCCGGGGAAGGCCCGGTGCCAGAACTCGTAGTAACGGTCGAGGTAGCCGCCGAGCTCCTCCCGGTCGGGCAGGAACACCCCCGCCATCACCATCATCAGCTGCGCCGACGTGCCCAGCAGCACCGTCCGCAGGTGCAGGTTCATCGAGCCCAGGGCCTCCATGACCAGATCGCTGGAGCGGGCGAAGTGCCACTCGGCGAGCTCGACCCCGGCCGGACCGCCGTACTTGCCGAACTCCGGCTCGTACGGCTCCCACGAGAAGGAGTTGTTGGGGCGCAGGTTCATCCGGCCGTCGGCGCCCATGAAGGCGGCCCGGTCCCCCTCGGGGAACTCGATGTCGAAGAGCGTGTTGTAGAACTCGTTGAGGAATCCGGAGTCCACCTCGTACAGCGCCGGCCGGGTCTTCAGGAAGGCGGCCACCGCCTCCTCGGTGCGCCGGCGCACCTCGGCCTCCGCCGCCGGGGTCACCGGGCGCAGCCGCAGCCGCACGTGCGGCCCTTCCAGCCAGTAGTTGATGAAGAAGTGGCCCGCCAGCAGGCCGTCCTCTTGGAGCGAGGCGATCAGCGGGCGCACGCACCGCACCAACAGGGGCTGCGGGTTGGCGGCGTAGAAGACGTGCACGGCCTGCCACGCGCCACGCGTCGGGGTCAGCTCTGACATCTGGCAACGCCTTCCGGATCGGGGGAGTTCGAGGACGACACGGTGGTCGTGGTGAAGGTCTCGACGGAGAGTTCGGCGACGTGCGCCCCGCGCTCCGAGAAGGTGTGCAGCGCGCCGGGGTCCGGCAGCATCTCGCGGAAGACCACCCGGTGGCCGCCCTCCCGCAGCAGCGGCTCGAAGGCCGCCAGCGACAGCAGGCTCGCGAAGTCCACGTACTGCGGTTTCGCCCCCAGCGCCGACGGACCCGCCGACACCGTCGCGAACACCCGCTCCGGCAGCCCGTGGGACCGTCGCCAGCGCTGCCACTCCAGGAAGTGCGCGGCCTCCCGCGCCCCGTGCACGGGCAGTTCCCCCGCCGTGGTGGTCCAGCTGCGCCGGCTCAGCACCACGTCCCCGTGCACCACCCGCGGACGCGCGCTCACCCCGCCGTGCGCCACGCCCTCCGGCACCCCCGCCCACACGTCCAGCGGGGACATCGAGGACGGCGAGAGCAGCAGCAGCGTCCGCGGTACGGCGGGCAGCGCGAGCGGCACCAGGTACCCGAGGTACACCGGGATCACCTCCATGCCCAGGCGCCGCGACCGCAGCACCACCCGGCCCGTCTCGGGCACGTGCTGCGCGTACAGGTCGTCCAGGCGCAGCAGCCGCTCCTGCGGCAGTGTGCCGCTCTCGCCCGGACAGACGATCTCGTACTCGGTGAGCCGCCCGTGCAGGTTCAGGTTGGTGGTCACCGGCCCGCCGGTGACCTCCGCGAACACCGCGCCCGGCGGGGTGACCGCGGCGGCCGTGGCGCGCAACTGCCCGTCGAGGGACGGCAGGCCGTCCTGGTCGCCGTAGACGTGGGTGAAGCGGCTGAAGGGGAAGGACAGCCCGCCGTAGGAGCGGTTCAGCACGGTCAGCTCCGCGCCCGTGGCCGGGTCGCGCGCCAGCTGCACGTGGTGGCAGCGCGGCGCGAAACCGGGCACCACCGGCTCCAGTTCCCCCGCCACCGCCTCGACGTCGTCCTCGGTCAGCCGCAGTTCCGTGCCCGCGCCCCGTTCCTCGTACGCCGCCCAGTGGTCCCGCATCCGGCCGGTGAAGGCGCGCCGGGCCGCGTCCAGGGCCCGGATGCCGGGCAGGCCGAGCCAGTTCTCCTCCGGCACGTACGCGCCGCGCGCGTCGAAGGGGGTGCGCCGCGCGGTGAAGGACAGGTACTGGTCGAAGAAGTCCTCGTGGAAGTCGTGCACCAGGCCCAGGAGGTCCTCGCAGCGCCCGCCCCGCCCGTAGCGGGCGGTGAAGAAGCCCTCGAAGGTGATCCGCTGGGCGAGGGTCAGGTCGAAGGCCGGCAGGATCCGCTCCACCGACCGCAGGGCGCCCCCGCCTGAACCCTCCCGCGCCCACGCCGGTGCCGCCGCCGCCAGCTCACGGCCCGCGCTCACGTCCTCGTAGACCAGGGTCTGCGGCAGCGGCGTGTCCGCGGGCGCGCCCAGCTCCTCCTGCGCCCGGCGCAGCCCGCTGCGCAGGGCGCGCAGCAGCTCCGCGCGCTCCTCCCGGGCCGCGTGCGGATAGCGCTCCAGCACCCGGGCCGGCTCCTCCAGCAGTCCGGCGAGAGCCTGCGCCCAGGGCCGCTCCAGCGCGCGCAGCGCGGCCTGGAAGGACCGTACGGGATCCCCGCTGTGCACCTGGGTGTCCAGGCACGGCACGCGCACCATGCCCAGCTCCAGCAGGGCGGCGATGTACGTCTCGCACTCCGCCGCCGGCGCCCCGTGCTCCGCCGCCAGCCAGTCGGCCAGCTCCCGGTGGCGCAGCTCCGGCTGCCCGGCCGTCTCCTCCCGCTCCGCGAACAGGGCGAGCAGCCGGTCGAGGGTGCCGCTGCGGCGCAGGAAGAACAGCCGGTCCTTGACCGCGTCGAAGGTGACGGCGGCCGAGTCGTCGCCTGCCGTGACCGAGCGGCGCACGTAGCGGATCCGCTCCTCCTCGCGCCCCCAGCCCGGCGCGGGGCGCAGCGGCAGGTCCCGGCGGCGCACCGGATCGGCCAGGACCAATTCGGCGAGCCGGGCCAGGACCACCACGTTCAGCCGGACGTGGCTGCTCCAGTGGTCCGCCACCCGGATCCCCTCCGGCCCGCCCTCCGTCGTGAACCGGCCGGTCGCCACCCCGGTGAAGGTGCTGAAGGGGCTGGTCTTGCAAGCAGTGCGGAAGAGGTACGAGAGCACCGAGCGCTCGGCCTTGCGGGCCCGGCCCTGCGGCACCGAGCCGTCCGCGGTGGCCTGCGCGTACGCGTCGAGCTGCCCTTCCAGGACCGGCGAGGCCAGCAGCAGCCCGTGCCGCAGCCGCTCGTCCGCCAGCAGTCCGCGCAGCGCCGCCCGGCCCCGGCCCAGATCGGCGGCCAGCAGGGCCTCGCCCTCGGCCAGCAGCTTCGCCAGTTCGTCCGCGCGCCGCAGCCAGCCGCCGAGCCGCTCCACGGCGGTGTCCGCCGGCGGTCCGCCGAACTCGGCGAGGGTGCGCAGGGCGCCCTCGGGGTCGGCGGGCGGCCTGCCGTTGTGGATCTGCCGCCGCAGCCGCAGCAGCGCGCGGCGCCCGGCCGCGTCCGGACCGCCCGGATCCGGGTCGGTCGCGCCGACCGCCCGGTGCAGCACCTCGCTCAGCCACTGGGCGTCCGCCCGCAGCTCGTCCTCGGCCGTGAGCACGTCGTCCGCCCAGCGGCGGGTGTCCGCGCAGCGCAGCGCGTCGGCCGCGGTCAGGGGCAGGCCGGCCACGCGCAGCATGAAGCGGTCGCCCGCTCGCCATGGGGTGGTGGTGTTCATCCTGATCGTTCCGCTTCTCTCGGTGGGCACTTCGCGTCCGGTCAGGCGATCTCGTGGCGGAAGTCGGCGGGCCGCGGCCGCTCGTGACCGAGCAGCATGATCAGCAGCGGCGCCTCGTCGGTGTCCCGCAGCCCCAGCCGCTCGGCGTACGAGACGTTGTCGAAGCCGAGCGCCACGCCCGCGCCGAGCCCGTGGGCGGCGGCAGTGGCGTAGAAGGTCTGCGCGACGCCGCCGATGGCCGCGCCGACGAGGCGGTAGCCGCGGTCGCCGACCGCGTCGAGGACCGCGGTGGTCCGTACGGTCGGCACGAGCACGGCCGCCGCCTGCTCCAGGTTGTAGTTGGACAGGAAGTAGTTGGCCTGGAGGAAGGGGCCGGGCGGCCCGGCCATCACCAGGCGCAGCGCGTGGGCCGCCGGGTCGTAGGCGTAGCTGCCGGGGGCGATGCCCTCGACGTGGTTGACGAAGGCGTACAGGGAGGTGAGCGGCGGCCCCTCGGGCCGTTCCGCCTCGCTGCCCACCCGGGTGGCCGCGCAGTCGGCCAGCGCGGCCGCCAGCTGCCCCGCCGTCACCGGCCGGCTCGCGTCGAACCGGCCGAAGCTACTGCGCCGCGCCCGCAGCGCCGCCGCCGGCTCCAGCGGGGCGACGTCCGGCACGGGCAGCGGCACGGCCCGGCCGCCCCGGGACGGGTACGCGGCGGCCGCGTCCAGCGCGCCCGGAGCGGGACGCCCGCCCTCCCGGCCCAGCGTGGCGCCGTGGATCCGGCGCAGCGTCTCGAAGCCGAGCACGGTCCGGGAGCGCTCGCTGTCACGGAGGCGGACGGCGGGAGGCGCCGCGGAGGGCGCGGCGGGGGCCGCGGCGACCGTCGGGGACCCGCCGCCCTCCCACTCCAGCGGCAGCACCGCGAAGATCCCCTCCTCCTCGGGGACCACGCCGAGCAGCCGGGCCAGCCGCTCCTCGTCGAACCACAGCGCGGGCGCGATCCGCAGCCCGTACGCACGCGCCCACAGCCGCCAGGTCTGGATCAGCGCGCCCACGTCCATGCTCACCGCGTGGAAGGAGAAGCTGTTGTACTTGAAGGCGTTCTGCCAGTACTTGACGCCCAGCACCAGGTACTGGGTGCAGCCGTCCGGGCCCGCCCCGAGCGCCCCGCGGACCTCACCGGTGACGTCGCCGGTCAGCAGCCGGCGCAACCCGTGCTGGTGCGGGGCGTAGTGGTACACCCCCGGGGTGAGGGGCCCGCCCGCCCCGGCGGCCCAGTACACGCCGACGGGGTAGAGCCCGCCACCGGAGGCCGTGCCCCGGGACCAGTTGGCCTGCGTGTAGTGGGGGAGCGCCGCCAGGTCGGTGTTGGCCTGCACCCCCAGGCGCCGGCCGGTCAGCCCGTACGAGTCCTGGAGCATCCCGGAGAGCAGCGGCAGGGTGAACCCCGGCGCGGGCCGGGGCCCGTCCGCCGGATCCGGAAGCGGCAGGGTCTCCGCCTCCGGGTAGAACTTGGCCTTTCGGGGGCGGTCGGCCCAGTCGGGCACGAAGTCCACGGGCTCCATGGGGATCCGGCCCCGGTACATGATGGCGCTGGCGTAGTCATGGGCGTAGCCCACGGGTCCTCCTCGTTCGGTCGGGTCGTGCCGGAGCGTGCCGGCGGCCGGGGTCAGGGGAAGGGGTGCGGGGCCGGGTTGAGGTCGCGGTCCTCCAGGTCCCGCTCGCGCAGCCCGGCCGCGCGCAGGGCGGTGCGCAGCCGCGGCATGCCCAGGGCCCGCTGCCGCGACCAGCCGAAGTCGATCGGCAGCAGCCCGGGTACCAGCACGCTCACGGTGTGCAGTCCCAGCGCCCGCTGCTCGGGCATCGTCTGGTCGACCACCACCACGTCGAACCCCCGGGCGGCGACGGCGTCGACGCACCGCGCCAGGTCCTCGCGGACGTCGTCCGCCACCCCCTCGGGGCCCAGCAGCGCCGACACCGGACGCGGCGGCCCGGGGGAGGGCGCGCGCAGCAGGAAGTCGGCGTGCCGGCCCATCTCCGGCACCCCGTACACCAGCGGGTGGTCATGCAGGGCGGTGACCAGGTCGAAGTCGGCCGCCATCGCGCGCAGCCGGTCCGCGTCCCGCTCGGTGCGGCCGGGCAGGTTCACCGCGTCCGTGGCGATCTCGCACAGTGCCGAATCCAGCGCGGACTCCGGGTCCAGCCCCGCCCCCGCCCCGAAGCACATCCGGCCCGTGCCCCCGTCGAAGCGCTCCGCGACGGCGGTCACCACCGGGATCGGGAAGCTGATCCGCGTGTCGAAGAACCGCGCCCGGTACCCGTACAGGGCCAGCCGGTCGACCATCGCCCGGGTGGAGGCCCGGGAGCTCGTCGCCGGATCGATCTCCGGCAGCGGCTGGCGCCCGTACCAGGCGAGCAGGAAGGCGTCCCGTTCCACGACCTCCATCAGCCCGAAGTAGCAGGCCTCGGCCAGGCTCCCGCCCGAGGCGCAGCCGTTCGAGCTCTCCTGGACGAACCGGTTCTCCAGTCCGGGCGCGTGGTAGTACGTCAGGACCTCGGGCACCAGCCGCGGCTCCCGGTCGCGCAGGGACCAGCCCCATACCCAGGGGATCTCCCGGTCCGGGTCGAAGGGCCGCACCCGGGGGTTGTCCCGGTGGAACTCCGCCCCGTACAGGCCGACTTCCCGCGGATCCACGGCCTCGGAGCCGAAGGACCGGAGCGAGCCGGTGACGCTGGTCGTACGCGAGCGGGCGCGCATCCCCGCGTACCGCTCCAGCCCCTCCAGCACCCCGACGCGCGCGCTGCGGTCGAAGGTGTCGGTGTGCCCGCCCCAGAAGGTCTCGCGCAGGTACTCTCCCGAACGCATCGAGAAGCAGCCGATGGTGGCCGAGGTGGACGTCGAGGAGACGTCCTGCACCACGGAGGGCCCCAGCGCCCCGCACAGCGGATTGGCGAAGGCCGCCACCTCGATGGCGTACTCCTCCACGGGACGGGTGCGGAAGGCGCCCGGCCGGTACTTGGGCGCCGGCGCCAGGTCCAGCGGCGCGGGCCCGTCCACGGTGGGCGTGGCGCACACCGGGCACTCGGGATCGGGCACCAGCGGGTAGCGCCGGACCGCGCCGGTGCGCAGGTCGAGCGACCGCACCTCGGGGAACGGGCCCGCCGCCGGACCGGCCCCGGCGGCCGCCGCCACCAGCGCGGCGACGGCGTCGGCGGCGAAGGGGTGCGCGTACGGCCACCCGCCCACCGCCCGCGTCCCGGTACCCAGCTCCAGCGCGTCCCGCAGCGCGACGGACCGGACGGCCTGCCAGCGCCGCTCCAGGCACCGCGCGCACCCCGGCCCCGGCAGGGGCCCGACGACGGCCTGGTGTCCGTACAGGCTCACGGGCACCCCGGCCGCCTCCGGCGCCGCCGCGTCCGGAACCGGGGCGCGGAAGGCGTCGCGCAGGCCGAGGGCCGTCAGGGTCACCGGGGGAGCGTCCAGGGCCGTCAGGGCGCGTTCCAGCAGGGCCGTGAACCGACCGGCGGCCTCCCGGCCGAGCCCCTCGGCCAGCGTGACGGCGGCCGTCACCCGGCGGGCGGGGGCGTCACGCGTCATCGCCGGGCTCCCGCTCCGCCGTGAGAAGCACCCGCACGGTGTGGATCCCGGCGCCCGCCAGCTCCGGTGCCCCGGTCACCACCACGTACGCGTCCCGTCCGCCGGCGCCCAGCCGCTCCAGCACCGCGTCCCAGGAGGTACCCGGGCCCGCCGTCGGCACGGGGGCCGAACCGGAGACCGTCAGCGCCCGCGGGTCCAGGTCCCGCAGCAGCGGATCGCCCGTGTCGGCCGGGCCCCCGGCCGCCGGATCGGCGGCGTACTGGACCCTGCCCAGCAGCTCCCGCAGCGCAGCGACCGCCGCCGACCGCCGGTCCAGCCCCTCGCCCAGTGCCCAGTGCTCCCCGGACCGGGCCAGCAGCACCTCGACCCCGCTGCGGGCGCCCTCGCCGAGGTCCAGCACCTGCGGCTCCAGCCCGAGCCGCTCCGCAGACCGCACGAGGAAGACGAGTTCGGCGTCCTCCCCTTCCGCCTCACCCTCCCGGGGCCCCGGCAGCTCCACCGGGGCCGCCGCGGCGCCCCGTACGGCCCGCAGCAGCGCGCCGTGCCCGAGGGCCGACAGCAGACCGGCGGCGGCCGCGTCGGCGGGGGAGGGGCCGGCCCCCGCCCCGGCACGGGTGCGCTCGAAGAGCCGGTCGGCGTTGTGCGGGCCGAACGGCCGCACCGCGCCCGCCGGGACCAGCGCCGGCTCCTTCGTCAGCAGCGACACCGCCCGCTGGTACGCGGACACCTCGCCCGGTATCCCGGAGGCCGTCGTCAGCCGGGCCGCCGTCACCGCGTCGCCCCAGCCGCCCGCGGTCAGCCCGCGCGCCGGCACCACGTGCTCCGCGTACACCAGGGCCGCCGCGTCCAGTGCCCGCATCCGCGCCCCGGCCACGTGGTGGATGTCGAAGGCCGCCACCGCGCGCGGTCCGGCGTGCCCGATGCCCAGTTCGACCACGCCCAGCTTGAGCGGGATCTGCGTCAGCTCCTCGTCCGCGTACCGGGTGAACACCCCCGCGTACGGCCGCACCGCCACGGAACGCCGGTTCAGCTCCTCGACGAGCTCCTCCGCCTCCCGGGCCGTCTCCAGCGTGGGCAGCGCGGGCGTGCCCGAGCGGCCGGCGGCGGCGAGATCCACGGACACCGCAGAAGGTTCCTCCTGCGCGCAGAACGGGCAGCGCGGGTGCGGGAACAGCGGCTCGGCCGTCACGTCGAGCGAGGCCATGTCCTGGACGAGCAGCCGCCCGGCGGTCTCGGCCGGCAGGGTCCCCGAGGTCGCGCGGAACACCTCGTACCCCAGCAGGTTGCCGATCATCGCGGCCAGCGGCCGCCCCGGCACCGGCCCCGCGGCCGGGGGGCCGCCCGGCAGCGCCAGAGCGCTCCACAGCTCGGCCGCTCCGGCGCCCCCGCGCGCCGCGCCCAGCCGCAGCGCGGCACAGGACCAGCAGCCGACGGTGCCGTGCGTCATCAGGGGGCCCACGACGGCGTCGCCGCCGTACGTCCAGGCGGGCAGAAGCGAGCGGCCCTCGGGTATCCCGGCGCGCAGCAGCGGGAGCAGCCGGGCCGGGGCGTCGGTCCCGCCGGTCACCACCACGAAGTCGTAGTCGGCCAGTTCCTCCCACCCCGACGGGAGGGAGGCGAGCGTGCGGACCTCCACCGGGCAGCCGTCCGCGACCGCCTCCGCGGCCTCGGCCTCCACCTCGGCCACCGCCGGCCCCGGCGGCAGCGCCACGGCCGCGCAGCCGTTGCGCACCAGGGAGAGCGCGCACCAGCGGGCGACGGGGTCCTCGCCGAGGACGGCCACCCGGGTGCCGCGGAAGCGCAGGAAGCGGGCCTCGCCGTCGTCGGCGTAGTGGTCGGCGTAGGCGATCTGCGGCGCGTACCGCCGTGCGACGTCGGGCTCGGGGACCGCGGCCGGGGAAGTTGACTCCGCCTCGGCCACGGGACGGGCGAAGTCCCGCTCGTACAGGGTTCTGACGAGTTCGGCGACCATCGCGCGCTGGGGTGCGCCCAGCCCCTGACAGAGCTCGGCCACGGAATGCTCGCCGGTCAGGTGAGGGACGATCAGCGTCGCGAAGCGGTACGCCGAGCGGGCGGTGAGGCGAAACCCGCCGTCGGAGTTGTGGAACAGCACGCCGTCCGGCGTCTCGGTGAAGAGCACGTCCCGGCGGATCCGGGGCCGGGTGGCGGCGACGTCGTCGAAGCTGGCTTGGGACATGGAACACCTCTGCTTGCGGTCTGGTGGGGTCGGAGACGTGAGGTGGGAAATGCCGGGGGCGGGAGGGCCGGTGGGCTGCGGGGGGTGCGCGGCCGGCGCCCGCCGCGGGGGTGGGCGGGGCCGGGGAGGAGCGGGTCGCGGACGGGTGGGGGTGCGCGCGACGGAGCGCGCGCGGGAAAGAGCGGCGTGGGCGGGAGGAGCCGGGCTACGGGGATGGGCGGGGCTGCCAGGACGAGCGGGGCTGCCGGGATGGGGTGTGGGCCCTGGGGCAGGCAGGCAGGCAGTCGGTGCGGTACGGGGTCGCGCGGGGCGGCGTATCAGCGCGTGAGGGACGTCGCCGCCGCCGCGTCCTCGCCGTCCCGGGCCAGCCACCGCGCGTAGACCTGGAGGAAGGCGTGGATCCGGTACGCCTGGCCGGGCGGCCCGTCCTCCAGCATCCCCGCCTCCACGAGCTGTTCGAGGACGGTTTCGCTCCCGGCCGCGCACAGTCCTTCGGCGGGATCGAGCGAGCCCACCCGCAGAAACGTTTCACGCAGCGGGGGCGGGAGCGCGCTCACGGCCTGCCCGAACACCTCCGGCACCGACAGCCGGGGGTCCTCGGCCAGTGCCAGCCGGGCCGGTGGATCCTCCGCCAGCCAGGCCGTGCAGTCCGCGACGGACAGGCCCGGCCGGGTCAGCAGCCGTCCCGCGGCGATCCTCAGTGCGAGCGGGAAGTGGCCGCACACCGCGGCCAGTTCCCGGGCGGCCGCCTCCTCGGTGCCGATCCGCTCGGCCCCGACCAGCCCGGCGAGCAGCCGGCGGGCCTCGCCCGGCCCGAGCACGTCGAGCCGGTGCACGGCCCCGCCGTGGGTGGCGACGACCGCGGCGAGCCCGCGCCGGCTGGTCACCAGCACCGAGGCGTCGCCCGTCCCGGACAGCAGGGGAAGCACCTGTCCGGCGCCGGCCGCGTTGTCGAGGAGGACCAGCCGCCGCCCGCCGCCGTCCGGCTCCGGCAGCAGCTCGCGGGCCTCGTCGACGCCGAGGCCACTGCCGTCCGGGTGGGCCAGGTCGACGACGGACACCCCGCCGGGGAAGGCGTCCCGGACCTCGTACGCGCTCTGCCGGGCCAGCGCCGACTTGCCGATGCCGGGCGCTCCGGAGACGACCACGAGCCGGGGCCCGTCCGAGTCGGTGAGCCGCAGGGCCATCGCCCGCAGGTCCGCCTCGCGTCCGGCGAAGCCGCGTACCGGCGTCGCGCCGCCGACCGGGGCGCCCGCACGGCCGGGGTGGGCCGTGCGGCCGGGGTGGGCCGTGCCCGTGCCGCCGGGGTGCCCCGGTTCCGCGCCGGAGCCGCGGAGCGCAACCGGGCCGGTGACCGCCGACGGCTCCTGCCGCGAGGGGAGTTCGACGGCCCCTTCGCCGCGGCCGGCCGGCCCCAGCTCCTCGGCCCGCAGGATCGCGAGCTCCAGGCGGCGCAGTCCGGGTCCGGGGTCCACACCGAGTTCCTCGCGCAGCCGGTCGCGCACCGTGCGGTACTCGGCCAGCGCCTCGGCCTGCCGTCCGGTGCGGTAGAGGGCTTCGATCAGCTGCTCGGTGAACCGCTCGCGCACCGGGTAGCGGCGGGCGCTCTCGTAGAGGTCGACCAGCACCTGATGGCAGTTGCCGCCGGCGAGTTCGAGGTCGCAGACCCGCTCCAGCACCCGCAGCCGCTCCTGTTCGAGCGCGGGCACCGCGTCCCGCTGGAGCATCCGCGAGGCCACGTTGGCCAGGGGCTGGCCGTGCCAGAGCGAGAGTGCCTCGCGCAGCCGGTACAGCTCCTCGTCCGTGCCGGCGGCGGCGCGGGCCTGCGCCGTCAGTAACCGGAACAGCACCAGGTCCAGGGTCTCGGTGTCGTTGCGCATCCGGTACCCGCCCGGTACGGCCTCTATGGTCGTCGCGGATATGCCGTATTTCGCGAATAATCTGCGCAGACGCAGTACGCACGTCTGGAGCGCGGCCCGCGCCGTCGCGGGAGGCTCCTCGTCCCAAACGGCACGCAGGAGATAACCGGTGGAAACCACGGCGCCGGGATGGAGGAGAAGCGCCGCGAGCAGGCTGGTGGGCTTGGACGGTTTGAGAACCACTGTCTCGGGGCCGTGCGCAATACTCAGGGGCCCCAATAGCTGGAACCGCATGATGGTCCCCCGTGTCGGGTCACGTGTTTCGCAGACGGGTGTGACGGGTGCGGTGATCTGCGGAGCTTCCGTGCCGGACATACTCCGGAAATAGTCCGGACCATAGCCTGAGGACGCTCGCCGCTCCCCGTCGGGCGGTGAATATCTGGAACCCTACATAACGGATCTTGCGAAAGTCGAGGCGTCGACCGCAACATTTCCGGCGTACCGGCCCGCCTTCTCCTCTCCGTCACCCGGGCGTCCCGTGGAGTTACTGTCGGCGCGTCAATGCTGTTCACGAGCAGACGAGTCCCGATGGTCGGCTCGCTGGAGTCCGAATTGAGTACGCATTACCCGTGGGTCGAAACCGGATGGGGCGAGATCTTCCCCATGGCCGGATCTGGTCGTCCGGGATGGCGGATTCCGTTTCCCGGAACGGAATCCGCCCTCGTGCGAGAAGGTGTGTCCGGCGCTGTTACTCGAAACGGTCGGTGTCGCCCGCGCCGCGGCGAATGATTTCGGCCTCGCCGCCGGAGAAGTCGATGACCGTCGTCGGCCGGGTCCCGCAGTCCCCGGAGTCGAGCACGGCGTCCACCACGTGGTCGAGCCGCTCCTTGATCTCCCAGCCCTGCGTCAGCGGCTCCTCCTCGTCCGGAAGGAGCAGCGTGCTGGACACCAGGGGCTCGCCCAGCTCGGTGAGGAGGGCCTGGGTGACGAGGTGGTCGGGGATCCGGACGCCGACCGTCTTCTTCTTCGGGTGCATCAGCTGGCGGGGCACCTCCGAGGTGGCCTTCAGGATGAAGGTGTACGGGCCGGGGGTCGCCGCCTTGATCGCGCGGAAGACGTCGTTGTCGACGTGTACGAACTGCCCCAGCTGGGCGAAGTTCTGGCACACCAGGGTGAAGTGGTGGCGGTCGTCGAGGTCGCGGATCGTACGGATCCGGGTGAGGCCGTCGCGGTTGCCGAGCCGGCACCCCAACGCGAAACACGAGTCCGTCGGATACGCGATGAGCGCGCCCGAACGGATGCTGTCGGCCACGCCGCTGATGGTGCGCCGCTGGGGGTTCTCCGGGTGCACGTCGAAATACTTCGCCATCCGTCGAGCCTACGGGACCGGACCGGCACCCTCCGCCACACGCGAACCCCAGAACGGCCTCCCGCGACCCCATAGGGGGTGTCCGGAAACCGCCGTCCGGTAGGACGGGGCCGAGCGGACCGTGAGGGGCGGCTGACGGCGCGCTCTGCTCCGTCCGGGTTCTCTTGGCGCGCCCGTTCGGCCCCAGGGCCGAGTTTATGATCATCGTTTCGCGCTCCGGTCGTTTTGATGCTGCCATCCGGCGTGTGCGACCTGGGAGGGCTGCGTGGCGAAGTCACGGACTCAAGCGTGGAGTGCGGCGGCTGCCGTGACGGGCGCCCTGCTGGCCGTCGCCGCCGCCCCCGGCCAACCGTCCTCGGGGTACGGCCCCTTGGACCGGACGGCCGCGGGCGCGGCCCGGGACGCGGCGGTCACCCTGCTGGTCGGCCGCACCGTCGACGGGGAGGACGGCGACCACGGCCCCGTCACCGCCGGCTGGTGCGAGGCCGGAGCCTTCCGGGGCGGGCCGTGCGGCGCCTGGCGGGAACAGCGGATTCTGGCCACCGCCCACGGAGCCGCGTCCGTACTGCCCGACCCGGCGTTCCGCCGCCCCGAAGCCCTCCCCACGGACGCGGGCGGGCCCCTGGAGATCGCCCTGGCCCGCTCGCAGGCCGGCAGCCTCACCGACGTCACCGTCCACGACGGCCACGGCCGCCACCTGGCCGGAGCCCTCGCCCCGGGCGGCGGCCACTGGCGCAACACCGAACCGCTGCGGGCGGGGGAGACCTACACCCTGCAGGTCGGCGCCCAGGACGGGGACGGCACCCCGGTCGGCGTCACCATGGCCTTCCGGACCACGCCCCCGGCGGCCGACGGGGGCAGGCTCACCGCCGAGTTCGGACCCCGCCCGGGCACCTACGGGGCCGGGGAGATCGTGACGGCCGTCCTGAGCCGTCCGGTCCCCGCCGAGGACGCCGACGCGCGGGCCCGCGTCGAACAGGGCCTCCAGGTCACCTCGGAGCCCCACGTCGAAGGCGCCTGGCACTGGGTCGACGACACCACCCTGCACTTCCGGCCCCGCACCTACTGGCCCGCCCACACCGTGGTCCGCGTCCGCAGCGGCCTCGACGGGGTCGAGCTCGGCGGCCACGGGTACGGAGGCCCCTCCGAGTCCCTGGAATTCACCGTCGCCGACCGGATCGAGGCCGTCACCGACTCCGCCGCCCACCAGATGACCGTACGCCGCAACGGCCGGGTCATCCGGACCATCCCGGTCACCACCGGCAAGGCGGGCTTCCTGACCCGCAGCGGCATCAAGGTCGTCCTGGGCAAGGAGGCCAAGGTCCGCATGCGCGGGGACACCGTCGGCATCCAGAAGGGCACCAAGGAGTTCTACGACCTCCCCGTCCTCTACGCGACCCGGGTCACCTGGAGCGGCGAGTACGTCCACGCCGCGCCCTGGTCGGTCGAGGCGCAGGGCGAGGAGAACGTCAGCCACGGCTGCACCGGCATGTCCACCGAGGACGCCGCCTGGTTCTTCGAGACGGTCCGCGAGGGCGACATCGTCGAGGTGGTCAACAGCGGCGGCGCCCCGATGGCCCCCTTCGACAACGGCTTCGGCGACTGGAACATGGACTGGCGCACCTGGCTGTCGGGCAGCGCCCTGACCCCCGCCGCCGCCCGCCCGGCACCCCCCGCCGCGCACACCCCCTCCCGGCTGCACCCGACGACGTGACGGGCCCGCCGGGAGCGGCCGC
>NZ_JBGWAB010000036.1:0-60943 GCF_041862025.1 Streptomyces sp. AB3(2024) | reverse complement strand
CCACACCCCAGCACACCCCCCCCCCCCCCACCCCCCCCCCCCCCCCCCCCCCGCCCCCCCCCCCCCCCCCCCCCCCCCCCCCCCCCCCCCCCCCCCCCCCGGTTTTCGTTCCCCGCGCGTCCCCCGGTGAGGTCTCCGCCGCGCCGCGCACACGGAAGGGCCCGCAACGCGTACGTTGCGGGCCCTTCCGTATGGCGCGTGCCTGGTGTCAGCTCTCGCTGCGACGCAGGTTCGGCTTCAGGTCCTTGAACCGGCCGAGGAGGCCGTTCACGAACGACGGCGAGTCGTCAGTCGAGAACTCCTTGGCCAGCTGGACGGCTTCGTCGATCGCCACGGCGTCCGGGGTCTCGTCGACCCAGATCAGCTCGTAGGCGCCCAGCCGCAGGATGTTCCGGTCGACGACCGGCATGCGGTCGAGCTCCCAGTCCACGGCGTAGGTGACGATCAGGTCGTCGATGCGGTTCACCTTGTCGGCGTAGCCCTCGACGAGGTTCATCGTGAATTCGCTGACCGGCGGCTGCCGGTCGTCCGACCTCGCGTGGCGGATCCAGTCCGCGAGGACCTCGCGCACGGGGACCCCGCGCTGGTCGGCCTCGAAGAGGATCTGGAAAGCGCGCTTGCGCGCGTTGCTCCGGGCAGCCACGGTTAGCTGTTCACCCGGCCGAGGTAGGCGCTGGTGCGGGTGTCGACCTTGATCTTCTCGCCGGTGGTGACGAAGAGCGGGACCTGGATCTCGTGGCCCGTCTCCAGACGCGCCGGCTTGGTGCCGCCGGTGGAGCGGTCGCCCTGGACGCCCGGGTCGGTGTGCTCGATGACCAGCTCGACGGCGGCCGGGAGCTCGACGTAGAGCACCTCGCCCTCGTGCTGGGCCACGGAGGCGGTGAAGCCCTCGATGAGGAAGTTGGCGGCGTCGCCGACAGCCTTGCGGTCGACCATCAGCTGGTCGTAGGTGCTCATGTCCATGAAGACGAAGTACTCGCCGTCCATGTACGAGAACTGCATGTCGCGGCGGTCGATGGTGGCCGTGTCGACCTTCGTGCCGGCGTTGAAGGTCTTGTCGACGACCTTGCCGGAGAGCACGTGCTTGAGCTTGGTGCGCACGAAGGCCGGGCCCTTGCCGGGCTTGACGTGCTGGAACTCGACGACGGACCAGAGCTGGTCACCGTCGAGCTTGAGCACCATGCCGTTCTTGAGGTCGTTCGTGGAAGCCACGGTTGCGGAATCTCCTGCACTGGAAGACCACGGGTGCGCGCACAGCCCGGCAACGCGGGCTACAGCGCGAGCAGCTCCTTGGTCGTAATGGTGAGTAGCTCTGGACCGCCGTCCGCCTCGGGGCGTACGACGAGCGTGTCATCGATCCGGACACCTCCCCGGCCCGGGAGGTGAACCCCCGGTTCGACGGTGACCGGCACGCAAGCGTCCAGTTTACCCATTGCCGTAGGTGCAAGCTGCGGGTCCTCGTCGATTTCGAGGCCCACCCCGTGTCCCATCGACGCCGCGAGGGCTTCGCCGTGCCCCGCGGAGTCCAGTACGGACCGTGCCGCGTGGTCGACGTGGCGGTACGCGGCGCCCGGGACGAGCGACTCCCGGCCGGCCCGCTGGGCGGCGAAGACGAGGTCGTACAGGTCGATCTGCCAGTCGGCGGGAGTGGTGCCGATCACGAAGGTCCGGCCGATCTCGCACCGGTAGCCCCGGTAGTTCGCGCCGAGGCAGACGGTGAGGAAGTCCCCCTCCTCCACCCGCCGGTCGGAGGGCCTGTGCCGCGAGCGGCCCGAGTGCGGGCCGGTGCCGACGGAGGTCGGGAAGGCCGGACCGTCGGCGCCGTGGTCCACGAGCCGGCGTTCCAGCTCCAGGGCGAGGTGGCGTTCGGTACGGCCGACGAGGATCGACTCCAGCAGCTCTCCGAGGGCCTGGTCGGCGATCTCGGCGGCGATCCGCAGGCAGGCGATCTCCTCCTCGTCCTTGACGAGCCGCTGCTGTTCCACGGCGGCTCCCAGGTCGGCGAGCCGCAGCCGGGGCGCGACGGAGCGCAGGGCCCGGTGGCGTCCGACGGTGAGGTGGTGCTCCTCGACGGCGAGGGACTCGGCCCGTGCGGCGGCGGCCAGGTCCGCCGCCGCCACGGCCGGGTCCGCGCCGGGGTTGGGCAGGACGGAGAGCCTCAGCCCCTCGTCGAGCCGCCCCTCGTCCGCCTCACCGGTGGGTGCGGCGGCGCAGAACAGCACGTCTTCGGCGGGCCCGACCAGCAGGACGGCGCCCAGCGGGGACGCCCCGGAGAGGTAGCGGACGTTCGCCGGACGCGTGATCAGTGCGGCGGAGTTGCCCGCGGCGGCACAGCGGTCGCGGAGCAGGGCCCTGCGGGCCGCGTACACGTCTGACATGTATTCGAGCGTACGAGCGCCCCGCGCATCCGGCCCGGCGAGCGCGTCCGGACGGGGGCTACCAGCCCTGGGGGCTCGCCGAGGCCCGCGCCAGGGCCTCGTCCAGGGCCCGGGCCGTGCCTTCCACGTCCAGGTGGGAGTTGTCGATGATCGGCAGCCCGGAGCCGTACCAGCCGGCCATCCGGCCGTGGATCCGGGCCACTTCCTCGTCGGACAGGCGCCGGTTCCCGGAGCGGGAGGCATTGCGGTCCAGGACGATCTCCAGGCCGGGCAGCAGCACGACCGGCAGCAGTCCGGGCCCCACGTGCCGCTTCCAGCCGCCCAGGCCCACCACGGGCCGGTCGGGGAAGACGGCGTCGTCGAGGATGCAGGAGATGCCGTTGGCCAGGAAGTTGCGGGCGGCGAAGCCACAGGTGCGGCGGGCGAGGCGGTACTGGGCCTCGGAATGTTCGTTCCAGCCGGCCTGCGGGTCCGCGAAGCCCGAGCAGACCCACTCGCGGACGTCGTCCAGGCTGATGTGCGCGGTCGGCACCGGGCGGGTCGCCGCCCAGTGCCGGGCCACGGTGGTCTTGCCGGCCCCCGCCGGGCCGATGAGCAGCACGGCGAGGGTGGCGCCGCCGGTGCCCGGCGCGGGGGGCACGGGCGGGGCCGCCACGGCGGGAGGCAGCGGAATGTGCCCCGTGGCCTCGGGCACCGGGGCCACGGGGCCCATGGGGGCCACCGGCCAGCCCCGCGCGGGGGGTATCGGCGGCGGCGGGGGCGCCGCCGGGTGCTGACCCTGCGGCGGACCCCAGTCCCCCACTCCTTGCTGCATCCGCGCCACTCCGTCTCGTTCAGGCGACTGATGCGAGAACGTTATCTCAGGCCGTGACCTCTTCCGCCAGCGCGCGCAGCGCCAGCCGGTAGGAGCCCAGCCCGAAGCCCGCCACGGTACCGGTCGCCACGGCCGCGATGACGGACGTGTGCCGGAACTCCTCGCGGGCGTACGGGTTGGAGATGTGCACCTCGATCAGCGGCGCGGTGCGCTGCGCCGCCGCGTCCCGCATGGCGTACGAGTAGTGCGTGAAGGCGCCCGGGTTGATCACGACCGGGATCTTGCCGTCGGCGGCCTCGTGCAGCCAGCGCACGAGCTCGCCCTCGTCGTTGGTCTCGCGGACCTCCACGTCGAAGCCGAGCTCCGCGCCCAGGGTGCGGCAGCTCTCGACGAGACCGGCGTACGAGGTGGCCCCGTAGACGTCCGGCTCGCGGGAGCCGAGGCGGCCCAGGTTCGGGCCGTTGAGCACGAGCACCCTGCGGCTCACGCCGACACCTCGCCGTACGCGGCGATCAGGTGCGCCGGGTCGGGGCCCTCCAGGACGGTGGGCTTGCCCAGGCCGTCCAGGACGATGAAGCGCAGCAGGTTGCCGCGGGACTTCTTGTCGACCTGCATGGTCTGGAGCAGCTTGGGCCACTGGTCCCCGCGGTAGGTCAGCGGCAGGCCGACCGCGGCGAGGATCTCCCGGTGCCGGTCGGCCGTCGCGTCGTCGAGGCGGCCCGCGAGGCGGCCGAGCTCGGCGGCGAAGACCATGCCGACGGACACGGCGGCGCCGTGGCGCCACTTGTAGCGCTCGTTCTTCTCGATGGCGTGCGCGAGGGTGTGGCCGTAGTTGAGGATCTCGCGGAGTCCGGACTCCTTGAGGTCGCTGGAGACCACGTCGGCCTTGACCTGGATCGAGCGGCAGATCAGTTCGGCCGTGTGCGGGCCGTCCGGGGTGCGGGCGGCCGCCGGGTCCGCCTCGATCAGGTCGAGGATCACCGGGTCGGAGATGAACCCGGCCTTGATGATCTCGGCGAGGCCGCTGACGTAGTCGTTGACCGGCAGCGAGTCCAGCGCGGCCAGGTCGCACAGGACTCCGGCCGGCGGGTGGAAGGAGCCCACCAGGTTCTTGCCCTCGGCGGTGTTGATGCCGGTCTTGCCGCCGACCGCCGCGTCCACCATCGCGAGGACGGTGGTGGGTACGGCGATCCAGCGCACGCCGCGCAGCCAGGTGGCGGCGACGAAGCCCGCGAGGTCGGTGGTGGCGCCGCCGCCCACGCCGACGATCACGTCGGTGCGGGTGAAGCCGGACTGGCCGAGCGCCTTCCAGCAGTACGCCGCCACCTCGACGGTCTTGGCCTCCTCGGCGTTGGGCACCTGGATGGCGACGGCCTCGTAGCCCTGCGCCGCCAGGTCGTCCCGCAGCGCCTCACCGGTCGAGGCGAGCGCCTCGGGGTGGATCACCGCGACCCGCTGGGCCTTCGTACCGATCAGGCCGCCCAGCTCGCCGAGCAGCTGCCGGCCGACCAGCACGTCGTACGCGTCGTGTCCGGCGCTGGCGCCGACGTTGATCCGCGTCACCTGGTCTGTCATACGTCCTTCAACTCCAGAGCGTCGAGGACCGCCTGGGCGACCTCTTCGGGGGTGCGGTCGTCGGTGGCCACCACGACGCGCGCGACTTCGGTGTACAGGTGGCGCCGGGCCTCCATCAGCTCGCGCCACTGGCGGCGCGGGTTGACGGCGAGCAGCGGGCGCGCGGCGCCGAGGCCGACGCGGCGCACGGCCTCTTCGACGTCCATCGACAGGTAGGCGACGGGCAGCCCCGCGAGCAGGGCGCGGGTGCCCTCGTCGAGGACGGCGCCGCCGCCGAGGGCGAGGACCCCGGTGTGCCCGGCGAGGGCGTCCGCGACGGCACGCCGCTCCAGCTCGCGGAAGTACGGCTCGCCCTCGTCGACGAACAGGTCGGAAATCTCCCGGCCCGTGGCGGCGACGATGTCGGCATCGGTGTCCCGGTAGGGGACGCCGAGCCGTTCGGCGAGCAGACCCCCCACCGTGGACTTGCCGGACCCCATGGGTCCGACGAGGACGACCAGTGGTCCGGTGGCCGTCACCGGATCTGCAGGTTGTCGAGGTAGGACTGCACGTTGCGGCGGGTCTCGGGGACGGAGTCGCCGCCGAACTTCTCGACGAGGGCGTCGGCCAGGACCAGCGCCACCATCGCCTCGGCGACGATGCCCGCGGCGGGCACCGCGCACACGTCGGAGCGCTGGTGGTGCGCCACGGTCGCCTCGCCGGTGGCGACGTCGACGGTCGCCAGGGCGCGCGGGACGGTCGCGATGGGCTTCATGGCGGCGCGGACGCGCAGCAGCTCGCCGGTGGTCAGACCGCCCTCGGTGCCGCCGGAGCGGCCGGAGGTCCGCTTGAGGCCCTCGGGGGTGGAGACGATCTCGTCGTGGGCCTGGGAGCCGGGCACCCGGGCCAGTTCGAAGCCGTCGCCGACCTCGACGCCCTTGATGGCCTGGATGCCCATGAGCGCGGCCGCGAGGCGGGCGTCGAGCCGGCGGTCCCAGTGGACGTGGGAGCCGAGGCCGACGGGGACCCCGTACGCGAGGACCTCGACGACGCCGCCGAGGGTGTCGCCGTCCTTGTGGGCCTGGTCGATCTCCGCGACCATCGCCTTCGACGCGTCGGCGTCGAGGCAGCGCACCGGGTCGGCGTCGAGCTTCTCGACGTCGGCGGGGGTCGGGTAGACGCCGCGGGGGGCCTTGGCCGCGGCCAGCTCCACCACGTGGGAGACGATCTCGATGCCGGCGGCCTCCTTGATGAAGGACCGGGCGACGGCGCCGAGGGCCACGCGGGCGGCCGTCTCACGGGCGCTGGCGCGCTCCAGGATCGGACGGGCCTCGGAGAAGCCGTACTTCTGCATGCCCGCGAGGTCGGCGTGGCCGGGGCGGGGACGGGTCAGCGCCGCGTTGCGGCCGGTCTCCTTGAGCAGGGCGGGGTCGACCGGGTCGGCCGACATGACGGTCTCCCACTTGGGCCATTCGGTGTTGCCGATCATGACCGCGACCGGCGAGCCCTGCGACAGTCCGTGGCGGACGCCGCCGAGGAAGGTGATCTCGTCCTGCTCGAACTTCATCCGGGCACCGCGGCCATAGCCGAGCCGGCGCCGGGCCAGGTGGTCCGCCACCAGCTCGGTGGTGACCGGGACGCCGGCGGGAAGGCCCTCCAGCGTCGCGACCAGTGCCGGTCCGTGCGACTCTCCCGCGGTCAGCCAACGCAACCTGCTCAACGATGCTCCTCATGCTCGCGCCTGGCACTGCGACGGCGCGGTCGGGTGCGCGGCCCTGACCCGCCGTACCCCCGATCCTCCCACGTCCGGGCGGGTGCGCCGGTCCCGGTCCAACTGTCGGACGACGGGTACGCGCCGCACTCTGGCCGGTGGAGCTATCGGATCCCTACGCGCCGGCGCCGCAGCAGCCACGTGGCGCCCTGCCAGAGCGCCCCGGCGGCCACGATCGCGCAGAGGGTCCACTTCGCCCAGCCGGGCAGGGCGTCGCCGAGCAGCGCCGCGACGAAACGGAACACCCCGCCCGCGAACGCCCACTTCCCGGCCAGCAACTGGTCCGGTTCCCCTGTCCCCACGAAGCCCCCCACGATTCGAACGCGCAGGCGGGAAGCCTATCGGGCGCGCAGCGCCGCCTCGCCGGCCGCGCGCATGGCGGCCAGCGGTGCTTCGGGAAGGCCGGTCATCTGCTCGACCTGGAGGACCGCCTGGTGGACCAGGAGGTCCAGGCCGCCGAGGAGGGTGCCCCCACGGCCGGTCCAGGCGGCGGCCAGCGCCGTCGGCCAGGGGTCGTAGAGCACGTCGAAGAGGGTCCCCGGGGCGTCCGGCACGGCGTCTGCGAGGGCGTCGGTGGCTCCGGCCGGGGTGGTGGCGATGACCAGCGGGGCGGTCAGGGCCTCGGCCGCCCGCGACCAGTCGGCCGTACGGACGGCGACGCCGAGCCGCTCGCCCCACTCGCGCATCTCGGCGGCGCGGGCGGAGGAGCGGACGTACGCGGTGACCTCGCCGGTGCAGATCCGCGAGAGGGCGGCCAGCGCCGAGGAGGCGGTGGCCCCCGCCCCGAGGACCGCGGCGGCGGGCACCTTCTCGACTCCGCGCTCGTTCAGCGCGGCGACGATCCCGGGGATGTCGGTGTTGTCGCCGAGCCTGCGGCCGTCCTCGGTGAGGACCACCGTGTTGACCGCCTCCACGGAGGCGGCGGTGTCGCTGATGCCGTCCAGCAGCGGGATGACGGCCCGCTTGAGCGGCATGGTCAGCGACAGCCCCGCCCACTCGGGGCCGAGGCCGGCCACGAACCC
This sequence comes from Streptomyces sp. AB3(2024), assembly GCF_041862025.1. Lineage (NCBI taxonomy): Bacteria > Bacillati > Actinomycetota > Actinomycetes > Kitasatosporales > Streptomycetaceae > Streptomyces > Streptomyces sp. AB3(2024). The sequence goes on along the minus strand of NZ_JBGWAB010000036.1, from coordinate 53,404 downwards.
GGGGAGGGCGGCCTCGTCGATCTCGAACCGGTCGTAGGACCAGTCGTCGAGGCCGAGCTCCCGGTAGGCGGCGCGGTGCAGCACCGGTGAGAGGGAGTGCTCGATGGGCGAACCCAGCACCGCGGCCCGTATCCGTGACATGTCCTGCTACCCGCCGTTCTTCTGCTGCTTCTGCCGTTCCTGGAACTCGTTGACGAGCTTGAGGTGCTCGTCGTAGGTCTTGGTGAAGGTCGTCGTGTGACCGTCGACCGACACGAAGAACATCCAGCCACCGTGGTCCGGGCTGAGCGTAGCGGTCAGCGCCTCCAGACCCGGGTTCCCGATCGGGCCGGGGGGCAGTCCCTTGACGAAGTGGGTGTTGTACGGGTTGTCGAAGGCCTGGGCTTCCTTCAGGTTGAAGTTGATCTCGCTCTGGTTCTTGACGTAGTTGTACGTCGAGTCGAACTGGAGCTTCTGGTTCGTGACGTCGTTGGACTTCTTGAGGCGGTTGTAGACCACCTCGGCCATCTTCCGGAAGTCGTCGTGGTTCTTGCCCTCGGCGTTGACGAGGCTGGCGACGGTGACCACCTGGAGCGGGTTCTCCAGGCCCAGTTCCTTGGCCTTGCCCTCGATGCCCAGCTCGGTGTACTTGGCCGTCGCGTTCTTGACCATTTCCTTGAGCAGGGACTCGGGGGTGCTGTCCTTGCCGAGGTCGTAACGCGTCGGGTAGAGGAAGCCCTCCAGCGGGTCGATCAGCTTCGGGTCGGTGCCGGCCCAGGCGGGCAGGCCGAGGTTCTTGGCCTCGCGCTGGGCGATGTCCTTGGTGGTGCCGGCCGGCTTGCCCAGCTTCTTGTCGATCGCGTCGTACACCTTGGTGTTGCGCATGCCCTCGGTGACGGTGATGACGTTGAGCTTGGTGGGGTCGATCATCACGGCGACGGCCGCCGCGGCCGACATCTTCTTCTTCAGCGTGTAGACGCCGGGCTGGATGGACTTGCCCTTGGGGTTGGCGTTGGCGGCGTCCACGAAGGCCTGGGCGCTCGCTACGACCCCGGCCTCCTTGAGGATGCGGCCCATCTGGCCCAGACCTGCCAGCTTGGGGATCTCGATGTCCACGGACTCCTCCGAGCCGGAGCCCGCGAAGTCCTCGGCCGCGCCGAAACGGTCCTTGATGTACGAGTAGCCGTAGTAGCCGCCACCGCCGACGACGGCGACGATGACGAGGGCCGCGACCAGGCAGGCCGCGCCGCTGCGCTTGGGTTTGCCGCCCTTGCCCTTGCCGCCCTTGCCCCGGCCCGCGCGCCGGCCGCCGCGGCCCGGGGGCTCCTCGTCGGCGTCGGCGGCGAGGAGGGACTCCTGCGCCTCCTCCGTCTCCGGCTCGTCGACCGGGTCCGGGTCCACGCGCCGCCGGCCCGGGGGCTGGGGCGGCGGGAAGGCCTCGGGGGTGGTGTACAGGTCCGGGGCCTCCCCGGGGTAGCCCGTGGCGACCTGCTGGGCGTACGGGTCCGCGCCCGCGTACGGGTCCACGGGCGCGGGCCCGCCCTGGTACTGGACCTGCTCCTGGAGCTGCTGCTGCTGGAGCTGCTGCCCCTGCCCGGTGTCCCAGCCCTGGCCGTCGTAGACCGGCTGGGGCTGGGGCTGCGGGTGGAGCTGCTGTTGTTGCGGGTGGAACTGCTGCTGGAGCTGCGGGTCCTGCGGCACGTACTGCTGCTGCGGGTACTGCTGCTCCTGGAACTGCGGCTCCTGGAACTGCTGGGGGTACTGCTGGTACTGCGGCTCCTGGAACTGCGGGTCCTGGAACTGCGGCTCCTGCGGATACTGCTGCTGGCCGCCTGCGTAGGGCACCTGACCCTGCTGGGTCGCCTGTCCGGTCCAACCCTGCTCACCGTAGAGCGGGTCCTCCGGGTGCCAGGGTTCGGGGGCGCGGCCCCGGCCATACTCAGTCATCGGTCCCCTAGAGCCGCGAGACGGAGGCAGCGGCTTCTTTGCCGCGGCACCCGGTTCCGCCTCTGAAGTGGTGGGCGACGGCTGTTCGAATGCCGCCACATCGCGCGGAACGTTACCGTATCGCGATCAGACAACCACTTCGACGCACTCGCCGGGCGGATTACCTGATACCCGTTCGGTCTCAAGAGCGTTCTGCAGGATGACCACAGCGGCTGCCTGGTCGATGACCGAACGGCCTTTCTTCGCGTTCCTCCCGGAGGCCCGCAGGCCCTGGGCGGCGGTGACCGTGGTCATCCGCTCGTCCACCAGACGGACCGTCACCGGCTTGATGCCCTTCGCAAGTTCGTTCGCAAAGGCACGCACCTTGGCCGCGGCGGGCCCCTCCCGCCCGCTGAGCGAGCGGGGGAGGCCGACCACGACTTCGAGGGGCTCGTACTCCTCGACGAGCTGCCGCAGCCGCCGGTGGGCGAACGGGATGTCCCGGCCCGGGACGGTTTCCACCGGTGTGGCCAACACCCCATCGGGGTCGCACGAGGCGACCCCGATCCGGGCGTCTCCGACGTCGATGGCCAGCCTGCGGCCGCGGCGCAGCGTCATCGTCAGACCGTCTCGACGACGAGGCGCTCGACGGCGCTGATGGCCTCGGGGATGGCGGCCGGGTTCTGGCCGCCGCCCTGGGCCACGTCCGGCTTGCCGCCACCGCCGCCGCCGAGGGTCTTGGCGGCGGTGCGGACCAGGTCACCGGCCTTGAGACCGCGCTCGCGGGCGGCCTCGTTGGTGGCGATGACGGTCAGCGGACGGTCGTTCGCCGTGGTGAAGAGGGCCACGACTGCCGGGCGGTCGCCCTGGATGCGGCCGCGCACGTCGAGAACCAGCTTGCGCAGGTCGTCGGCGCCGACGCCGTCGGCCACCTGGCCGACGACGAGGGCCACGCCGCGGATGTCCTGGGCGCCCGCGGCGAGACCGGCGGCGGCCTGGAGGACCTTCTCCGCGCGGAACTTCTCGATCTCCTTCTCGGCGTCCTTCAGCTTGCCGAGCATGGAGGCGATCTTCTCCGGCAGCTCCTCCGGACGGCCCTTGACCAGCTCCTGGAGCTGGGCGACGACCGTGTGCTCCTTGGCGAGGAAGTTGTACGCGTCCACGCCCACCAGGGCCTCGACGCGGCGCACGCCGGAACCGATGGAGGACTCGCCGAGGAGCTTCACCAGGCCCAGCTGGGCGGTGTTGCCGACGTGCGTGCCGCCGCACAGCTCCTTGGAGAAGTCGCCGATGGTCACGACGCGCACGCGCTCGCCGTACTTCTCGCCGAACTCGGCGATGGCGCCCTGCTTCTTCGCCTCGTCGATGCTCATGATCTCGGCGGTGACGTCGAGCTCGCGCGAGAGCACGTCGTTGATCTTCTGCTCGACGTCGGTGAGGACCGAGCCCGGGACGGCGTTCGGGGAGCCGAAGTCGAAGCGGAAGCGGCCGGGGCTGTTCTCGGAACCGGCCTGGGCGGCCGTGGGGCCCAGGGCGTCGCGCAGCGCCTGGTGGGTCAGGTGCGTGGCCGAGTGGGCGCGGGCGATGGCCCGGCGGCGGGTGATGTCGATGGCGGCGTACGCGGAGGCGCCCACCGTCACCTCGCCGACCTGGACGGAACCCTTGTGCACGGAGACGCCGGGCACCGGCTGCTGGACGTCGCGGACGACGATGACGGCGCCGGAGTCGAGCTTGATGCGGCCCTGGTCGGCGAGCTGGCCGCCGCCCTCGGCGTAGAAGGGGGTGCGGTCGAGGACGACCTCGACCTCGTCGCCCTCGGAGGCGGCGGGCGCGGAGACGCCGTTGACCAGGAGGCCGACGACGGTGGACTCGCCCTGGGTGGTGGCATAGCCGGTGAACTCGGTGGCACCGGAGCCGTCGGCGATCTCCCGGTAGGCGGACATGTCCGCGTGGCCGGTCTTCTTGGCCTTGGCGTCGGCCTTGGCCCGGTCGCGCTGCTCCTGCATCAGGCGGCGGAAGCCGGGCTCGTCCACGGAGAGGCCCTGCTCGGCGGCCATCTCCAGGGTGAGGTCGATCGGGAAGCCCCAGGTGTCGTGGAGCAGGAACGCCTTGTCGCCGGAGAGGACCGTGCCACCGGAGGCCTTGGTCTCGCTCACGGCGGTGTCGAGGATGTTCGTGCCGCCCTTGACGGCCTTGAGGAAGGCGGCCTCTTCGGCGAGCGCGACGGTCTCGATGCGCTTCCGGTCGGTGACCAGCTCCGGGTACTGCTGCCCCATCGTGTCGATCACCACGTCGACGAGGTCCTGGACGACCGGTCCGGTGGCGCCCATGAGGCGCATGTTGCGGATGGCGCGGCGCATGATGCGGCGCAGCACGTAGCCGCGGCCCTCGTTGCCGGGGGTGACGCCGTCGCCGATGAGCATGACGGAGGTGCGGATGTGGTCGGCGACCACGCGCATCGAGACGTCGGTGCCCTGGGCGGCGCCGTACTGCACGCCGGTCAGCTCGGTGGCCTTGTCCATGACCACGCGCAGGGTGTCGGTCTCGTACATGTTCTGCACGCCCTGCAGGATCATCGCGAGGCGTTCGAGGCCGAGACCGGTGTCGATGTTCTTCGAGGGCAGGTCGCCGAGGATCGGGAAGTCTTCCTTCCCGTCGCCCGCGCCGCGCTCGTACTGCATGAAGACCAGGTTCCAGATCTCCACGTAGCGCTCGTCGTTGACGGCCGGGCCGCCCTCGACGCCGAACTCGGGGCCGCGGTCGTAGTTGATCTCGGAGCACGGGCCGCAGGGGCCGGGGACGCCCATGGACCAGAAGTTGTCCTTCTTGCCCAGGCGCTGGATGCGCTCGGCGGGAACGCCGATGACCTCGCGCCAGATCGTCTCGGCCTCGTCGTCGTCGAGGTAGACGGTGATCCAGAGCTTCTCCGGCTCAAGGCCGTAGCCGCCGTCCGCCACGGAGCTCGTGAGCAGCTCCCAGGCGTACTTGATGGCGCCTTCCTTGAAGTAGTCCCCGAAGGAGAAGTTGCCGCACATCTGGAAGAACGTGCCGTGGCGGGTGGTCTTGCCGACCTCTTCGATGTCCGGGGTGCGGACGCACTTCTGCACACTGGTGGCACGGGGGGCCGGGGGCTTGGTCTCGCCGAGGAAGTACGGCTTGAAGGGGACCATGCCGGCGTTGACCAGCAGCAGAGTCGGGTCGTCCGCGATGAGCGACGCCGAAGGGACAACGGTGTGACCGCGCTCCTCGAAGAAGCTCAGCCAGCGGCGGCGGATCTCAGCCGACTCCATCAGTGGTCCTCATTCCGGTTGTACGTAACCGCCGAGTGGTTCGGACGGTGGGTGGTCTGGTCGTGCGGGTCCTGCGCGATGGCCCGCAGCCGCCGCGGCCCGGGGAGGGCGGTGACGTTGTCGGGGCGATCGGGGTCCTGGGTCAGGCCCAGTACGTCGTTCAGCTCGCCCTCGCGCTGCGTCATTCCCGCCTTGACGTCGAGGGCGAAGTCCTTGAGGCGGTGACCCGCCTCCACGGCCTTGTCGGCGGCCTGGGCCGCGAGGCTCTCCGGCGTCAGCTTCTTCAGCTGCCGGTTGACCTTGGTGGTGGCCCACACGCCGGCGGCGGCGCCTGCGGTGAACCAGAAGGCTCGGCGGAACATCGGTGGTCTCAGCCCTTCTGTTTCCGGCGCCGGGCCGAAGGCACCGTGCGGCCGACGATCACGGTACGGCTGCCGCCGTCACTCCGGGCGCGCCGGGATGTCTTCTGCGGCGCTTCGTCCGTCCTGCCCAGGGCCTTGCGGACGCCGTAGCCGAAGGCCGCGACCTTGACCAGCGGCCCGCCGAAGGTGGAGGCCACGGTGGAGGAGAGGGCGGAGGCGTTGGAGGTGACCTCCTGGACGTCGCTCGCGATGGCGTCGACGCGGTCGAGCTGGGTCCGCGCGGAGCGGACGGTGGTCGAGGCGTCCGCCAGCAGCGGAACGGCCTGCTCGGTCACGTCGGCGACCAGTTTGGTCGTCGCCCTGAGCACCTGGGCGAGCCTCACCAGCACCACGGCGAGGAAGGAGACCAGGATGGCCCAGAAGACGGCCACGAGGATCCCGGCCACCTCTCCACCGGACACGTTGCACCGCTCCCTGAATCTGCGAAACCTACGGAGAAAAGTCGTCCTCCGACCCTATCGCGCCGGAGATCGGCCGCAGTACCGCAATTCCCGGCCCGCCGCCCCCGCCTTGTACGCAGCGCAGCCGGAGCAGTACCCTCCGTGTCCCATGCGACAGAGACCCCCTGGGCACGGGACGCCCGGCAATCTTCCCTCGGAGCTGAGCACCTTCGTCGGGCGGGGTGAGGAGCTCGCCGGGGTGGGGCGCCTGCTGGAGTCCTCCCGGCTGGTGACGGTGACCGGGGTCGGTGGGGTGGGGAAGTCCCGGCTGGCCCTCGCCGCGGCCCGGACCGCCGCCGAGGAAGCGCGGGAAGGCTGCTTCGACGGGGTGTGGCTGGCCGAGCTGTCCTCGGTGCGCGACCCCGCGCTGCTGGAGTTCACGCTGGCCGAGGCGCTCGGGCTGACCGACCACACCACCCGGCCGCCCCGCTCCGTACTGGCCGGACACCTGGCCGGGCGCAGGCTGCTGCTGGTCCTGGACGGCTTCGAGCAGCTGGTGGAGGAGACGGCCGGGCTGGTACGGGAGCTGCTGCGCGGCTCCCCCGGTCTGCGGGTGCTCGCGGCCGGCCGGCGCCCGCTCGGCGTGGACGGCGAGGCGGCCTTCCCGCTGGCCCCCCTGGAGCCCCCGCAGGCGCTGGCCCTGCTGACCGCGCGGGCGACGGCCGCGGACCCGGGGTTCACGGTGACGGCGGCGGACCGGCCGGTGCTGACGGAGCTGTGCGTCCGGCTCGACGGGATCCCGCTGGCCCTGGAGCTGGCGGCCGGCCGGCTGCGGGCGCTCTCCGCGGAGCAGGTGCTGGCCCGGCTGGAGGACCGCTTCGCGCTGCTGACCGGCGGGACGCGCGGGGCGCTGCCCCGGCACCGGGCGCTGCGGACGGCGATCGGCTGGAGCCACGAGCTGTGCACCCCGGCGGAGCGGCTGCTGTGGGCCCGGCTGTCGGTGTTCGCCGGGCGGTTCGACCTGGACGCCGCCGAGTACGTGTGCGGGGGCCCCGAGCTGCCGGTGGACGATGTGCTCGACCTGATCGGGGAGCTCCTGGCCCAGTCCCTGCTCGCCCGGGAGGAGACGCCGGCCGGGGTGCGCTACCGGATGCTGGAGACCGTACGCCTCTACGGGGCGGGCTGGCTGGAGTCGCTCGGGGACGCCGGGCGGCTGCGCCGGCGGCACCGGGACTGGTACCTGGGGCTGGCCACCTGGTGCGAGCTGGACTGGTTCGGTCCGCGCCAGCGGGAGGTGGCCTCGCTGGTGGAGGCCGAGCTGGCGAACCTGCGGCTCGCGCTGGAGTGCTGCCTGGACGAGCCGCGGGAGCGGCACCTGGGCCGGTACCTGGCGGGCACCCTGTGGTTCTACTGGGCGGGCTGCGGGCGGCTCACCGAGGGCCGGCACTGGCTGGACCGCTCCCTGGAGGGCGGCCCGGCGGACGAGGAGTACGAGGGCTCGCGGCTCAAGGCGCTGTGGGTACTGGGCTACGTCGCCGCGCTCCAGGGGGACGCGGTGCCCTCCATGGGCGCGCTCCACGCGTGCCGGGACGGCGCCGAACGGTCCGGCAACCGGGTGGCGGCGGCCTACGCGGTGCACCGGATGGGCTGCCTGGCCCTGGTCTCGGACGACATGGCCCGTGCGGGGGAGCTGCTGGGCGAGGCCCTGGAGCGGTACCGGGAGACGGGCGAGCTGAACAGCAACGTGCTGATGTGCCAGGTGGAGCTGGCGATGACGCTGGCCTTCCAGGGGGACCTGGCGGGGGCGGTCGCGCTGTGCGAGGAGGTCCGGGACATCTGCGGGGAGCGCGGGGAGCTCTGGACGAAGGCGTACGCCCTCTACGTGCTGGCGTACGCGGCCCTGGACGCGGGGGACACGGCCGGGGCGCGGCGGCTGCTGACCGAGTGCGTGGGCGTCAACCACACGTTCCGCGACCTGGTCGGCCTGGTGCTGGCGGTGGAGTTGCTGGCCCTGGTCACGGCGGTCGAGGGCCACGCGGCCGAGGCGGCGTTGCTCCAGGGCGCGGCGGAGCCGATGTGGGACGGGGTCGGCCTGCGGCTGTTCGGCTCGGGGTACTTCAACGCCCCGCGGCTGATGTGCCGGGAGCGGGCGGGCGAGCTGCTGGGTGCGGAGCGGTACGCGGCGTGCGCGCGGCACGGCCGGAGCCTGTCCCTGGACGAGCTCGTCGAGCGGGCGCTGCGGGCTCCGGAGCCGCTGCCGGAGCCGGAGCCGCTGCCGGCCGCGCCGCGACCGCCGGGGCCCCGCGGCGGGGAGGTCCCGGGCGCGGTCGGCACGGCCGGTGCGGCGGAGCACCGTGCGCCGGGCCGTCCCGGCGGTCGCCCGGAAAGCAGGAAGCCCGCCGGCTCCCCCAAGGGGGAACCGGCGGGCTGACCAGCCTGTGAGGCTACGGCCGCTGGATCAGCGGGCGTAGTACTCGACGACGAGCTGCTCGTCGCAGATGACCGGGATTTCCTTGCGGTTCGGGTCACGGTCCAGGCGGAAGGCCAGGGCCTTCAGGTTGACCTGCAGGTAGCGCGGGGTCTCGCCCTCGCCTGCGTAGCCACCCTCACGGGCAACCTGGAACGGAACCTTCTCGCGGCTGCGCTCGCGAACGGTGATGACGTCGTCCGGACGGACACGGAACGACGGCTTGTCGACCTTGGCGCCGTTGACCTCGATGTGGCCGTGAACGACCATCTGGCGGGACTGGTAGATGGTGCGGGCGATGCCCGAACGCAGCACCAGGGCGTCGAGACGACGCTCGAGCTCGACGACCAGCGCCTCGCCCGTCTTGCCTTCGGCCTTCTTGGCGCGGTCGTACGCGCGGGCCATCTGGCGCTCGGAGATGTCGTACTGCGCGCGCAGACGCTGCTTCTCCAGCAGACGGACCTTGTAGTCCGAGTTCTGCTTGCGGCCACGGCCGTGCTCGCCCGGCGGGTAGGGGCGGGCCTCGAAGTACTTGACGGCCTTCGGCGTCAGGGCGATGCCGAGGGCACGCGACTTCTTGACCTTGGGTCGCTTCTGGTTCACGGGGAACCTACCTCCATGTAAGTTAGGTGAGGCTTACCTTATCGAGGAGGACGTAATGTCTCGACCACATGGGATCCCCCTGCCCAGTGCGCAGCGCAGTTCGAATTCAGACGAAACAGAATCCGCTTGCGCCGACGATAAGCAAGGTCAGCCGCGTCCCAGGGAAGGCGTTCGGCAGCTCACCGGAGCCGAACGCGTACGAACCCTCGTAGAGTCCAACGCCTCAGTATCCCTCACCCTGCCGGGTGCTCGTGACGCGCACGAGCACGACGAGCTCGGGAAAGGGGCGCCGGTCGCACGGACCGTCACCCCGGACGGGGACGTGATTCTCCTTGTTTCCGGGGAATCCGCGGCTGCCAGGGCTGCCGCTCACGCCCAGGACGACGACCTCACCGCCGTGATCGAGATCACGGACGTGGCGCCGGTGTCCGTGCCCCATCGTATACGCGGCCGCGCCTGGCTCGCCGGGTGGCTGACTCCGGTCCGCGGGGACGAGCGGGCGGCCTGCGCCGCGCTGCTCGCCGAACGGCAGCCGGTGGGCGAGCTGCTGGGCCTGTCCGACCTCCCGGACCCGCCCGGGGACGCCCGCTCCACCCGCCCCGCCTGGATGATGCTCCGCCTGGAGGTCGGCGAGATCTCGGTGGACGACCTCTGGGGCGCCGAGCGCGTGGACCCGGAGGAGCTCGCCGCCGCCCGGCCCGACCCGATGACCGCCCACGAGGCCGAGCTGCTGCAGCACCTGCACGCCGCGCACGCCGACCGGGTGGCCGACCTCTGCGGGCTGCTGGGCCCCCGGGCGACGGCGGGCCTGAAGGCCGTGCCGCTGGCCCTGGACCGCCTCGGCCTGCGGGTGCGCTTCACGGACGGGGGCGACGGGGCCGCCCGCTCCTCCTTCGACGCCCGCTTCGACTTCCCGGAGCCGGTGGCCGACGTCTGCGGCCTGCGCCGGGCGGTGCACCACCTCTTCGCGGCCGCCGCTCACTGAGGGCGGGCCGCGAGCCCGCGGTCAGGATCCGCCGCGCAGCCGCTCCCGCACCTTCTCCACCACGTCCGCGTAGCGCGCTTCCGCCCCGTACCGGGTCGGCTCGTAGTACCGCTTGCCGTGGATCTCGTCCGGCGCGTACTGCTGCGCGGCGATCGCTCCCGGCACGTCGTGGGGGTAGACGTAACCCACCGCGTGCCCCAGTTTCGCCGCGCCCTTGTAGTGCCCGTCCCGCAGGTGGGCGGGCACGGTCCCGGCGAGGCCGGCCCGTACGTCGGCCAGCGCGGCGCCGATCGCGGTCGTCGCGGTGTTCGACTTCGGGGCCAGGGCCAGGGCGATGGTGGCGTGGGAGAGGGTCAGCGCGGCCTCGGGGAAGCCGATCATCGCCACCGCCTGGGCGGCGGCCACCGCCAGCGGCAGCGCCGTGGGGTCCGCGAGGCCGATGTCCTCGCTCGCCGAGATCATCAGGCGCCGTGCGATGAACCGGGGGTCCTCTCCCGCCTCGATCATCCGGGCCAGGTAGTGCAGGGCGGCGTCCACGTCCGAGCCCCGGATCGACTTGATCAGCGCGCTCGCCACGTCGTAGTGCTGGTCGCCGTCCCGGTCGTACTTGACGGCCGCCCGGTCGACGGTCTCCTCCAGCGTCCGGAGGCTGATCTCCTCCTCGCCCTTGGCGATGGCCGAACCGGCCCCGGCCTCCAGCGCGGTCAGCGCCCGGCGGGCGTCGCCCCCGGCGATCCGCAGCAGGTGCGCCTCGGCGTCGGCGGGCAGGGTGACCACACCGCCGAGGCCCCGCTCCTCGGTGAGCGCGCGCCGCATCAGGGCCGTGAGGTCCTCGTCCGTCAGCGGTTCCAGCGTGAGCAGCAGGGAGCGCGACAGCAGCGGGGAGATGATGGAGAAGTACGGGTTCTCGGTGGTCGCCGCGATCAGGGTGACCCAGCGGTTCTCCACCGCCGGGAGCAGCGAGTCCTGCTGCGCCTTGCTGAAGCGGTGGATCTCGTCGAGGAAGAGGACCGTCTCCTTGCCGTACCCGCCGGCGGCCCGTTTGGCGCCCTCGATGACGGCCCGGACCTCCTTGACGCCCGCCGTGATCGCCGAGAGCTCGACGAACCGCTTCTGCGTCGCCTGGCTGACCACGTAGGCGAGGGTGGTCTTGCCGATGCCCGGGGGTCCCCAGAGGATCACCGACGAGGCCCCGGCCGGTCCCCCGGCGCCCTCCCCCACCAGCCGCCGCAGCGGCGAGCCCGGCTTCAGCAGGTGCTGCTGGCCGACCACCTCGTCCAGGTTGCGCGGGCGCATCCGGACGGCGAGCGGCGAGGCCGAGGGGTCCTTCTCCTGGCGGTCCTCGGCGGCTGCGGTGAAGAGGTCTGGTTCCACACCGGAAGCCTATGCGAGGCCACCGACAGGGCGGCCCGGCGGCTCAGGAGGTCCAGAAGTCCCACCAGCGGGTCAGGATCAGCATCCCGATGATCCCGACGTGCAGGACCGGCAGCACCCAGGTGAACTCGTCGAAGAAGCTGCGCAGCCAGGCGGGGGCGGGCAGCAGGCCCTCGCGCACGTTGTGCGAGGTCACGTACCAGAACATGACGATCGTGGCGACCCAGGCCAGGCAGCACCACAGGCACAGGGAGTTGATGTTGTACAGCGACTGGTACATCAGCCAGGCGCAGAACCCGACGCCGAAGAGGGTGCCGGCGTTCAGGGTGAGCCAGTACCAGCCGCGGAACCGGGCCCCGGCCAGGATGCTCATGCCGACGCAGATCACGATCCCGTAGGCGACCAGCCCCAGCATGGGGTTCGGGAAGCCGAAGGCCGACGCCTGGTCGCTCTTCATGATGTTGCCGCAGGAGACGATGGGGTTCAGGCTGCAGCCCGGTGTGAAGTTCGGGTCCTCCAGCAACTTGAACTTGTCGATCGTGATCACCCACGCCGCGAGCAGCCCCGCGGCCCCGGTGATCACCAGCAGCAGGGCGAGCGCCCGGCTCCCGCCGTAGGTCCGCGGAGCGGTGTCCGCCCCGGCCGCCGTAGTCGTCGTCATCCCGCCCGCTCCACATCTGCAAGGTCAACAAGCACCGGCCATTGTGCCGTAAGGATCCAGGTGTCCACCGTTCGATGGACATAAGGACGTACGCACGGGGGGACCGGTAGCACACATTCCGCCACACCATTCGAGTCATGACACAGAACGCGGTGCGGGTGCGGGGGCTTCGCAAGCGGTACGGCGCGGTCACCGCTGTGGACGGACTTGATCTGACGATCCGGCAGGGCGAGGTCTTCGGACTCCTCGGGCCCAACGGCGCCGGCAAGAGCACGACGGTGGAGATCCTGCAGGGCCACCGCCAACGGGACGGCGGGGAGGTCGGCGTGCTCGGCGCGGACCCGGCCACCGCCGGACGGGCCTGGCGCTCGCGCGTCGGGATCGTCTGGCAGGACGAGTCGGCGCCCGCCGAGCTGACGGTACGGGAGACGGTCGAGCACTTCGCCCGCTACTATCCGGCGCCGCGCGACCCGGCCGAGGTCATCTCCCTGGTCGGCCTGGAGCAGAAGCGCGACCAGCGCGTGAAGGGGCTCTCGGGCGGCCAGCGGCGGCGGCTCGACGTGGCGCTCGGCGTGATCGGCGGCCCCGAGCTGCTGCTCCTCGACGAGCCGACCACCGGCTTCGACCCGGCGGCCCGCCGCCGGTTCTGGGACCTGATCCGGCTGCTCGCCGCCGAGGGCACCACCATCGTGCTCACCACGCACTACCTGGAGGAGGCCGAGGCCCTCGCCGACCGGCTCGCGGTCATCGCGAGCGGGAAGGTCGTCGCCGAGGGCGAACCGGCCGCACTGCGCGCCCGGTTCGGCACCGGCGCCACCGTCGAGTGGACCGAGGCCGACGGCACCCCGCGCAGCACCGCCACCGAGACCCCCACCCGTGCGGTCGCCGAGCTGATGACCCGCTTCGAGGGCGAGATCCCGGGACTGAAGATCGGTCGGCCCACCCTGGAGGACGTGTACCTGCGCCTCACGGGACAGCTCGTACCCACGCCCGCGCGGACGCCGGAGGAGGCACGATGACCACGACCGCAACGACCGGCACGGCCGACGGGACCGCGGAGGCCGCGCGGGCGCTGCCGGGCGCCTGGACCCTGGGGCTGGGGCGCGGGGCCCTGGAGATCAAGCAGTTCGTCCGCCAGCGCGACGCGATGATCTTCACCTTCGCCTTCCCCGTCGTCTTCCTCGCCCTCTTCGCCTCGATCTTCAGCGGCAGCGTGGAGAACACCGGGGTCACCGCCTCCCAGCTCTACGCGGCCGGCATGGTCGCCGCGGGCATCATGTCCACCAGCTTCCAGTCGCTCGGCATCTCGATCGCCGTCGAACGGGACGAGAAGGTGCTGCGCCGGCTGCGCGGGACCCCGATGCCCCCGGCCGCGTACTTCCTCGGCAAGGTCTGGATGGTGCTGGCCACCGGACTCGCCGAGACCGCGGTCCTGCTGTTCGTCGGCTCCGCCCTGTTCGACCTGGACCTGCCGTCCTCGGCCGTCAGGTGGCTCACCTTCGGCTGGATCTTCGCCCTGGGCCTGACCGGCTGCGCCCTGCTCGGCATCGCCATCAGCAGCCTGCCCAGGTCGGGCAAGAGCGCCAGCTCGGTCGTGGTCCTGCCCTTCCTGATCCTCCAGTTCATCTCGGGCGTGTTCATCCCGGTCAACGCGATCCCCGACTGGCTGCTGAACATCGGTGCGCTGTTCCCGCTCAAGTGGATGTGCCAAGGTCTGCGCGGGGTGTTCCTGCCGGAGTCCGCGGCCGTCCTGGAGCAGGCGGGCAGCTGGGAGTACGGAAAGGTCGCCCTGGTCCTGGGGGCCTGGGTCATCGGAGGTTTGGTCCTGTGTCTGCTGACCTTCAGGTGGAAGAACGGCCGCGACGGCTGAACGGCTTCACCGGGACGGCCGGAGCGCGCGAGACCCACGTCTGGGACCGCGCGTTCGGGCCGTGGGACCTCTACTTCGGCGTCGTGTGGGCCGCGACCGTCGCCTTCGTGCTGGGCGCGGACTTCCCCTCGCTGTCGTACCGGCTCCCCGCCGCCGGCCTGCTCGCGCTGCTGATCCCCTGGTACGCGTGGGCCGGGCGGCCGCTCCTGCTGAAGGACGCGGGCGCCGACCCGGCGCCGGCGCTGCGCTACCTGGGCGTGATGCTGGCCCTGTTCCTGCCCGCGGCCTGCCTGGTCGGCGAGATCCGGCTGATCACCTTCGCGCTCGCCCCGCACTGCTTCATGCTGCTGCCGCTGCGCCGGGCGATCGGCGCGATGGCGGTGGTGTCGCTGCTGCCGGTGGCCGGGTGGGCGCTGCTGTGGCGGCCGGCGGGCCACATCGTCTTCGTGAACGAGGTCGGCTCCTTCGTCACCTTCGCATTCTCCACCTTCTTCGGCGCCTGGATCATCCGGATCATCGAGCAGAGCCAGGACCGGGCCTCGCTGATCACCGAACTCGACGCCAGCCGGGAGGAGGTGGCCCGACTGTCGGCCGCACAGGGCGCCCACGCCGAAAGGGAACGCATGTCCCGCGAGATCCACGACACCCTCGCCCAGGGCTTCACGAGTCTGCTGATGCTGGTCCAGGCCGTGCAGTCGGAGCTGGAGACGGACCCGGAACAGGCCCACCGGCACCTGGAGCTGATGGCCGCCACCGCCCGGCAGAACCTGGCCGAGGCCCGGGCCCTGGTCGCGGGCGGATCCCCCGCCGACCTGGACGCGGGCTCCCTGCCGGACGCGGTACGCCGCCTCGCGGCCCGGCAGGACCCGCCCGCGGCCGTGTCGGTGACCGGGGAGGTCCGGCCGCTGGCCGCGGCGCTGGAGGTGGTGGCCCTGCGGTCCTGCCAGGAATCCCTGGCGAACGCCGCGAAACACGCCGGTCCCGGGGCACCCTGCTCGGTGTCCCTGGCCTACGGCGACACCGCGCTGACCGTCACGGTCGAGGACACCGGGCGGGGCTTCGACCCGGCGGCCCCCGCCCCGGGCCACGGACTGCCGGGCCTGCGCGCCCGCGCGGCGGGGGTCGGCGGCGCGGCCGCGATCGACAGCTCGGTCCACGCCGGGACCACCGTCACCGTGACCCTCCCGATCCGCTGAGGAGCCGTACGAGATGATCCGCATCCTGCTCGCCGACGACCACCCGGTGGTACGGGAGGGCCTGCGCGGCATGCTCAGCGCGGAACCGGACCTGGAGGTCGTCGCGGAGGCCTCGAACGGCCCCCAGGCGGAGGCGCTGGCCGCACGGCTGCTCCCGGACCTGGACCTGATCCTGATGGACCTGCGGATGCCGGGCGGCGACGGCGTCGAGTCGATCGCACGGATCAGCGCGGCCGGGCTGCCGGTGCGGGTGGTGGTCCTGACGACGTACGAGGACGACCGGGACATCCTGCGGGCCGTGGAGGCGGGGGCCGCGGGCTACCTGCTGAAGGACATGGAACGGGCGGAGCTGGCCTGGGCCGTCCGGGCGGCGGTCCGCGGCGAGACGGTCCTGGCCCCCTCGGTGGCGGGCCGCCTGCTGGACCGCCTGCGCACCCGGCCGGAGCGGCCGCGCCTCTCCGACCGGGAGGCGGCCGTCCTGCGCCTGGTCGCGGAGGGGGCGACGAACGCCGAGATCGGGCGCCGCCTGTTCGTGGCGGAGTCCACGGTCAAGACGCACCTGCTGCGCGTCTTCGGCAAGCTGGGGGTCACCGACCGCACGGCGGCCGTCACCACGGCCATGCGCCACGGCCTGCTGTAGGACGCGAACGGCGAAGGGCGGGGCGGGAGGGCCGCGGCTCCCCCACCCCGCCCCACCGGGCGGCAGCCGTCAGGCGAGCTTCGCCCTCAGCGTCTCGACCACGTCGGCGAGCGCGACCGGAACCTGCTCCCCGGCCTCCATGTCCTTCATCTGGACCACGCCCTGTTCGAGGTCGCGGTCCCCGGCGACCAGCGCGAACCGCGCTCCGCTGCGGTTCGCGTCCTTCATCGCGCCCTTGAGGCCCTTGCCCCCGTAGCTGATGTCCGCCGCCACACCGGCCCGCCTCAGCTCGGTCACCAGACCGAACAGCACCGGCTTCGCCGCGCCCAGGGCCACCGCGAAGACGGAGGTGGCGGCTGGGATGTCCAGCTCGACGCCCTCGGCCTCCAGGGCCAGGACGGTGCGGTCCACGCCGAGCGCCCAGCCGACCGACGGCAGGGCCGGGCCGCCGATCATCTCGGACAGGCCGTCGTAGCGGCCGCCGCCGCCGACCGCGGACTGCGAGCCGAGGCCGTCGTGGACGAACTCGAAGGTGGTGCGGGTGTAGTAGTCGAGGCCGCGCACGAGCTTCTCGTCGTCCTCGAAGGCCACTCCGGCGGCCGTGACCAGCGCCCGGACCTCCTCGTGGTACGCCTTGCAGGCGTCGCACAGGTAGTCGCGCAGCATCGGGGCGCCGACCAGCTGCTTCTGCACGTCGGCCCGCTTGTCGTCGAGGACGCGCAGCGGGTTGATCTCGGCCCGGCGGATGGTCTCGGCGTCCAGGTCGAGGCCGCGCAGGAAGTCCTGCAGCGCCTCCCGGTACACCGGGCGGCACTCCTTGTCGCCGAGGGAGTTCAGCAGGATCCGGAAGTTGCGCAGGCCCAGCGAGCGGTACGCCTGGTCGGCGAGGATGATCAGCTCGGCGTCCAGCGCCGGGTCCTCGGCACCGATCGCCTCGGCGCCGACCTGCGAGAAGTGGCGGTAGCGGCCCTTCTGCGGGCGCTCGTAGCGGTAGTACGAGCCGGAGTACCAGAGCTTCACCGGCAGGTTGCCCTGCTTGTGGAGGCTGGCCTCCAGGGCGGCGCGCAGGACGGAGGCGGTGCCCTCGGGGCGCAGGGCCAGCTGGTCGCCGCCCTTGGTCTCGAAGGCGTACATCTCCTTGGAGACGATGTCGGTGGACTCGCCGACGCCGCGGGCGAAGAGGCCGACGTCCTCGAAGCCGGGGGTCTCGATGTAGCCGTAGCCGGAGTTGCGCAGGGGTGCGGAGATGGCCTCGCGCACCGCCAGGTACTTCACGGAGACCGGCGGGATCAGGTCGTACGTGCCCTTGGGGGCCTTGAAGGTGCTCACGAAACTCTCGTCACATTCCTCGTCGTGGGGCGGCGGTGCCGTCCCCCAGGCCGGCGGCGACTTCCCGCAGGTACGGGTTGGTCGCGCGCTCGCGGCCGATGGTGGTCTGGGAACCGTGGCCGGACAGCACCACCGTCGAGTCGTCCAGCGGCAGGCACACGCGGGCCAGCGACTGGAGCATCTCGGCGTGGGAGCCGCCGGGCAGGTCGGTGCGTCCGATGGAGCCGGCGAACAGCAGGTCGCCCGAGAAGAAGACCGACGGGACGTCGGCCGCCTCGGGCATCCGGAAGGTCACCGACCCCTTGGTATGACCGGGCGCGTGCGCCACCGAGAACTCCATCCCGGCCAGCTTCAGGGTGCTGCCGTCGCTCAGCTCGCGGACGTCGTCCGGCTCGCCGACGGTCAGCTCCCCCATGAGCGGCATCCCGATGGAACGGCCGAGGGCCTTCTCCGGGTCGCTCATCATGTAGCGGTCCTCGGGGTGGATCCAGGCCGGTACGTCGTGTGCTCCGCACACCGGGACCACGGAGGCCACGTGGTCGATGTGGCCGTGGGTGAGGACGACCGCGACGGGCTTGAGCCGGTGCTTCCTCAGCGTCTCCTCGACACCCTGGGTGGCCTGGTGGCCCGGGTCGATGATGACGCACTCCTCACCGGCGGCGGGGGCGACCAGGTAGCAGTTGGTCCCCCAGGCCCCGGCGGGGAATCCGGCAATCAGCACGTTCGTCCCTCATTCGTCGTCCGGTGGGAGGCAGTGGTTCGGAATCTGCTGCTCAGAGCCTACCGGCGCCCCTCATTACACAGCGAACCCATATACGGTACGGCCTAACCGAGCCCGGACAGCGGTACCAGAGACGCACAAGGAGACGACCCGGTGGTCACGAGCGATCAGCGTCGGCGACAGCTCGCCAGGGAGAAGTACGAGCGCCAGCAGAAGCGCCGGGCGGAGGCCCGCCGCAAGTCCCGCCAGCGCTGGGCGGTGATCGGCGCGGCGGCGGCCGTGGTGGTCGCCACGCTGGTCGGGCTGGTCGTGGGGGGTGTCTTCGACAGCAAGGACAAGAAGGACGCGGCGGCCGAGCCCTCGGCGTCCCCGTCGGCGCCGGCGCCGAAGAAGTCGCCGTCCCCGGCGATGGCGATCGACGACAAGGCGAAGTACACCTTCGACCTGCAGACCAGCGCGGGCGCGATCAAGTTCGAGATGGACGCGGCGAAGACCCCGCAGACCGTCAACTCGTTCAAGTCGCTCGCCGACAAGGGCTTCTTCGACAAGACCAAGTGCCACCGCCTGACCACCGGCGGGATCTACGTCCTGCAGTGCGGCGACCCGGAGGGCACCGGCATGGGCGGCCCCGGCTACACCATCCCGGACGAGAACCTGGACTCCCTGGGCAAGCCGAACGAGCAGGGCCAGGTGATCTACCCCGCCGGCACGGTGGCGATGGCCAACACCGGGCAGCCGGGCAGCGGCGGCAGCCAGTTCTTCCTCGTGTACAAGGACAGCCCGCTGGCCCCGAGCTACACCCCCTTCGGCAAGATCGACGCGGCCGGGCTGAAGGTCCTGGAGGACGTGGCCAAGGCCGGGACGGCCGACGGCGGCCAGGACGGCGCCCCGAAGACCCCCGTGGTCGTCCAGAAGGGCTCCGTCACCAAGAACTGACGGGACCGCGCGGCCCGGTCCGGCCGGTCCGTCGCCCGTACGGCGATATTGCGTCGTGCGGGATGCGGACAGCCGGCCCGGCGGTCGCCTATGTTGGCGTTGTGCAGGGCGGGCGCTGCCCGCCCCAGGAAACTGTGGACGATGCCCGGGGGGCGAACCCCCTCGCGGGCATCAGGTGGAGGAGGCGCTGTGAGCAGCGACCCGTGGGGCCGAGTCGACGAGACCGGCACCGTGTACGTGCGTACTTCCGAGGGCGAGCAGGTCGTCGGCTCGTGGCAGGCGGGCACCCCTGAGGAGGCCCTGGCCTACTTCGAGCGCAAGTACGAGGGCCTGGTGGTCGAGATCGGCCTCCTCGAACGGCGGGTGCGGACCACCGATCTGTCCGCCAAGGACGCCCAGACGGCCATCGAGCACCTGCGGACCCAGGTGGACGAGCACCACGCCGTGGGAGACCTCGCGGCGCTGCGCGTCCGGCTCGACAAGCTGGTGGCGACGGTGGACTCGCGGCGCGAGGAGCGCAAGGTCCAGAAGGCCAAGCAGGCGGACGAGGCGCGTACGGCCAAGGACGCGCTGGTGGCGGAGGCCGAGGAGCTGGCGCAGAGCGACCAGTGGCGCAGCGCCGGTGAGCGGCTGCGGGCCCTGGTGGACATCTGGAAGGGCCTGCCGCGGCTGGACCGCAAGTCGGACGACGAGCTGTGGCACCGCTTCTCGCACGCCCGCTCCGCGTTCTCCAAGCGCCGCAAGGCGCACTTCGCCGCGCTGGACGCGCAGCGCGAGGACGCCCGCAAGGCCAAGGAGAAGCTGGTCGCGGAGGCCGAGTCGCTGTCGAAGTCGACCGACTGGGGTCCGACCGCCGCCCGCTACCGCGAGCTGATGGACAGCTGGAAGGCGGCGGGCCGGGCGCAGCGCGAGGCCGAGGACGACCTGTGGAACCGTTTCCGCGGTGCGCAGGACGTGTTCTTCGCGGCGCGCGGCGAGGTCTTCGCCGAGCGGGACGCCGAGCAGACCGAGAACCTGAAGCTGAAGGAGGAGCTGGCCGTCGAGGCGGAGAAGCTCGTCCCGGTGACGGACCTGAAGGCGGCGCGTGCCGCGTTCCGTTCCCTCAACGAGCGCTGGGAGGCCATCGGCCACGTACCGCGGGACGCCCGTCCCAAGGTCGAGGGCCGGATGCACACCGTGGAGCGGGCGATCCAGGAGGCCGAGGAGGGCGAGTGGCGCCGTACGAACCCGGAGGCGCGGGCCCGTGCGGCCGGTCTGACGGGGCAGCTCCAGGCGGCGGTCGACAAGCTGCGTGAGCAGATCGACGCCGCGCGCGCGGCGGGCAACAACGCGAAGGCCGACAAGCTGGCGCGGGAACTGGAGGGCCGGCAGGCCCTGCTGGACCAGGCGCTGAAGGGCCTGGAGGAGTTCGGCGGCTGACGGCCCCGGACCGCTTCGGACGGGCACCACCGGTTCCTCCTGTGGTGCCCGTTCGCCATGTACGCGTCCGATTCGTTACGCGGTTTCAACACAGGGCGCGCACCGGGAGCACCTGACACCTGTGTACCGTTGTACGGTGCCGCCTCGGCGGCCTTCTGCCGGGCGACGACCAGGATTGAATGTGACGCATACCCAGATACGCGCTGATGTCCCAGACTCACTACTCGTTGCCGAGCCGCTCACCAGCAAGAAGGACTCCGGGCTCCGAGGCGTCGGACGGCGCGTACTCTCCAACCTGCAGCGTGCGCGGAAGGCGCTGCTGATCCACATCGCACTGCGTGCCACCGGTCTCGCCGTCATGGCGATCTGGGCGGAGCGCAAGGGTGTGCAGCCGCTGGAGATCCTGGGCGGGCGCTGGGACGCGATCTACTACCTGCACATCGCCGAGAACGGGCTGACGACCCCGCTGGCGACGCCGTCCCCCTGCGCGTTCGCGGGGCCGAGCTGCCAGATGGCGTTCTTCCCCGTCTACCCGATGATGATCCGCTGGACCTCGTACGTCACGGGTCTGCCCATGAACTGGGTGGCGATGGGCCTGGCGCTCTTGGCCTCGGTGATCGCGGCGTGGGGCATCTTCGCCGTCACGGACAAGATCTACGGCCGTCGGGTCGCGCTGTTCACCTGTGCCCTGTTCGCGATCGTGCCGGCCGCGATGGTGCAGTCGATGGCGTACACCGAGCCGCTCTTCCTCGCCCTGTCGGTGTGGGCGATGTACGCGGTGATGACCAAGTCCTGGCTGACGGCGGGCGTGCTGGCCTTCTTCGCCGGCGCGACCCGGCCCTCCGGTTCGGCCATCGTCGCGGCCGTGGTGCTGGCGGGCGTGTGGGAGTACGTCCAGTGGCGCCGCAAGCGTCGTGCGCAGCGGCCTCCGGTGGGCCGGATCGTCGCGGCCTCGCTGATCGCCCCGCTGGGGTGGTTTGGGTACGTGGGCTACGTCGGCTGGCACTTCGGGCGCTGGGACGGCTACTTCGAACTCCAGCGGCGCTGGGGGTCGGTCTACGACGGCGGTTTCGACACGCTCAACGAGCTGAAGAAGACCTTCACCGAGGTGCACACCACCCTCAACCACGTGGTGGTCAGCCTGACCGTGGTGGTGGCCGTGGTGCTGTTCGTGCTGATGACCCGTCGGCGCCGGCCCCCGATGGTCGTGTGGATCTTCGCGGCGATGATCATGCTGATGGCGCTGGGCGGGGCGGGCTTCTACTTCTCGAAGATGCGCTTCATCATGCCCGCCTTCCCCCTGCTGTTCCCCTTCGCGCTGGCCCTGGCCAGGGCCCGCCGGAGCACGGTGATGTGGATCATCGGATCCGCGACCGTGGTGTCGGCGCTCTTCGGGGGCAACCTCAACTTCGTCTGGTGGGGCTGCCCCTGATCCGGCCGCGCTGCCCGCCGGGGCCCCACAGCCCGGGGGCCCCCCCCCCGGGGGGGGGCGCCCCACCGTCATGTGCGCGGGCCCGGCAGCCGCCCCTCAGGGCCTGCGGGCGGAGGTGACGCGGTAGACGTCGTAGACGCCCTCGACGCCCCGTACGGCCTTCAGGACGTGACCCAGGTGCTTCGGGTCGCCCATCTCGAAGGTGAACCGGGAGGTGGCCACCCGGTCCCGGGAGGTCTGCACGGCCGCCGAGAGGATGTTCACGTGCTGGTCCGACAGGACCCGGGTGACGTCCGACAGCAGCCGGGACCGGTCCAGCGCCTCCACCTGGATGGCGACGAGGAAGACCGAGGACTGGGTGGGCGCCCACTCGACCTCCAGCATCCGCTCGGGCTGCTGGGAGAGGGAGTCCACGTTCACGCAGTCGGCGCGGTGAACCGATACGCCACTGCCGCGCGTCACGAAGCCGATGATCGGGTCGCCCGGCACCGGGGTGCAGCAGCGGGCCAGCTTGACCCAGACGTCGTCGACGCCCTTGACCACCACGCCCGGGTCGGCGCTGCCGCGGCGCTTGGCCCGGCCGCGCGCCGGCGGGATGCTCTCCTCGATGTCCTCATTGGCGGCCTCCTCGCCGCCGAGGGCCTGCACCAGCTTCTGGACGACCCCCTGCGCGGCCACGTGGCCCTCGCCGATCGCCGCGTAGAGCGAGGAGATGTCGGGGTAGCGCATCTCGTGCGCGAGGGTGACGAGGGAGTCGCCGGTCAGGATCCGCTGGATCGGCAGGTTCTGCTTGCGCATGGCCCGCGCGATGGCGTCCTTGCC
Source organism: Streptomyces sp. AB3(2024) (assembly GCF_041862025.1). NCBI lineage: Bacteria > Bacillati > Actinomycetota > Actinomycetes > Kitasatosporales > Streptomycetaceae > Streptomyces > Streptomyces sp. AB3(2024). The sequence goes on along the minus strand of NZ_JBGWAB010000036.1, from coordinate 30,952 downwards.
GTGCTCGATGGCCTCGTCGCGGCGCTCCTTGGAGAACCAGCCACGGATCTTGTTGCGGGCACGGGGGGACTTGACGAAGCCGAGCCAGTCGCGGGACGGGCCCGCGCCCTCGGCCTTGGAGGTGAAGACCTCGACCAGGTCGCCGTTGTCGAGGGTCGATTCGAGCGGCACCAGCCGCCCGTTGACCCGCGCCCCTATGGTGCGGTGGCCCACCTCGGTGTGGACCGCGTAGGCGAAGTCCACCGACGTGGCGCCCGCGGGCAGCGCGATGACGTCGCCCTTGGGGGTGAAGACGAAGACCTCGTTGCGGGAGAGGTCGAAGCGCAGCGAGTCCAGGAACTCGCCCGGGTCCTCCGTCTCCTTCTGCCAGTCGAGCAACTGCCGCAGCCAGGCCATGTCGTTGACGGTGTCCTGGCCTGCGCTGCCCTTGGCGGCCTGCGGGACGTCGGTGCGGACCTTGGAGGCGCCGGCGACGGTCTGCTGCTTGTACTTCCAGTGCGCGGCGATGCCGTACTCGGCCCGGCGGTGCATGTCGAAGGTGCGGATCTGGAGTTCGACGGGCTTGCCGCTGGGTCCGATGACCGTCGTGTGCAGCGACTGGTACATGTTGAACTTGGGCATCGCGATGTAGTCCTTGAACCGGCCGGGAACCGGGTTCCAGCGCGCGTGCACCGTGCCGAGGGCCGCGTAGCAGTCCCGGACGGTGTCCACGAGGACGCGGATGCCCACCAGGTCGTAGATCTCCGCGAAGTCACGGCCGCGGACGATCATCTTCTGGTAGACGCTGTAGTAGTGCTTGGGGCGGCCGGTGACCGTGGCCTTGATCCGGGCGGCTCTGAGGTCGACCATCACCTCGTCGGTGACGACGGCCAGGTACTCGTCGCGCTTGGGGGCGCGCTCGGCCACCAGGCGCACGATCTCGTCGTACATCTTGGGGTAGAGGATCGCGAAGGCGAGGTCCTCCAGCTCCCACTTGATGGTGTTCATGCCCAGCCGGTGCGCCAGCGGGGCGTAGATCTCCAGCGTCTCGCGGGCCTTCTTCTCCTGCTTCTCCCGCTTGAGGTAGCGCATGGTGCGCATGTTGTGGAGGCGGTCGGCGAGCTTGATGACCAGGACCCGGGGGTCCTTTGCCATGGCCACGACCATCTTGCGCACGGTCTCGGCCTGCGCGGCCTCGCCGAACTTGACCCGGTCGAGCTTGGTGACCCCGTCGACGAGCAGGGCCACGGCGTCGCCGAAGTCGCGGCGGAGCTGTTCGAGGCCGTACTCGGTGTCCTCGACGGTGTCGTGCAGCAGACCCGCCATCAGGGTGGCGGGGTCCATCCCGAGCTCGGCGAGGATGGTGGTCACCGCGAGCGGGTGGGTGATGTACGGGTCGCCGCTCTTGCGCTTCTGGCCGCGGTGCCACCGCTCGGCCACCTGGTACGCCTGCTCGATCTGGCGCAGCGTCGCCGTCTCGATCTTCGGGTCGTTGCTGCGGACTATGCGGAGCAGGGGTTCCAGTACCGGGTTGTACGGGTTCGAACGCTGCACGCCCAGGCGCGCCAGCCGGGCCCGCACCCGGTTGGACGACCCGGCCGGCCTGGCAGGGGCGGGCTTGGCCGGGGCGGGCTTGACCGGCGGGGCCGGCGGGGGCGTGGCCGCGGCCGCCGCGGCCGGGTCGGCCTGCGGGTCGGGCTGCGCGGCGGAGAGTGGCTGGACCTCGTCTGGCAAGAGCGCTCCTCATGAGGATCCGGAGCCCCGGTCAGGTCCGGATAAACCATGGTAGCGAGGGTTCCGCCACCCCGTTCTCCGTGGTCGTCCCGCGAGACGCGGCCCCGAGGCCGTTTCCAGCCGGGCGGAGGGCCGTGGTCCCCCGCCGCGGCGCCGCACGCGAAAGCGGCGGGTGTCCGGGAGGAACCGGACACCCGCCGCTCGGCGTACGAAGGAGCTCAGACCAGGATCAGCGCGTCCAGCGGCGCCCCGTCGAGCGCGGGGACGAGCTTGGCGCGCCCCGGCAGGAACGACAGCTCCATCAGGACGGCCACTCCGGCGACCTCGGCCCCGGCCCGCCGGATCAGGTCCAGCGAGGCCTCGGCGGTGCCGCCGGTGGCCAGGACGTCGTCGATGACCATGACCCTGTCACCGGCCGACAGGTCCTCCGCGTGGACCTCGATCTCCGCGGTGCCGTACTCCAGCTCGTAGGACTGCGCGAGCGTGGCCCCCGGCAGCTTCCCGGCCTTGCGCACGGGGATGAACCCGATGCCCGCCCGGACGGCGACCGGGGCGGCGAGGATGAAGCCCCGCGCCTCCAGCCCGACGATCTTCGTCGCGCCGTACCGGCCGGCCAGCTCCACCAGCACGTCCGTCAGCGCCGTGAAGGCCTGCGGGTCGGCGAGCAGCGGGGTGATGTCCTTGAACACCACGCCCGGCTTCGGGTAGTCCCGGACGTCCTTGATCCGGCTGAGCAGCAGCTCGCGGACCTCGGGGGAACAGGCTTCGGCGGTCACCGGCGACGCCTCCCCTGGCCGCCCTGGGAGACGACCTGGGCGCCGTCCTGGGCGGACTCCTGTCCGTCGTCGGCCGGCTCGCCCTTCGCGGTGGCGGCCGCCCGCTTGGCGAGGACCCGCTTCGTCAGGGCCTTCATCGCCGGCTCCCGCTCCTTCAGGTCCACGACCAGCGGGGTCGCGATGAAGATCGAGGAGTACGCACCGGCGGCGAGGCCGACGAACAGCGACAGCGAGATGTCGTTGAGCATGCCCGCGCCCAGGAAGCCGCCGCCGATGAAGAGCAGGGCCGCGACCGGGAGCAGCGCCACGACGGTGGTGTTGATCGAGCGGACCAGCGTGCCGTTGATGCTGCGGTTGGCGACCTCGCTGAAGGTGTAGCGGGTCTGCTTCGTGATGTCCTTCGCGCCCTCCTTGAGACCGTCGAAGACGACGACGGTGTCGTAGAGGGAGTAACCGAGGATCGTGAGCAGACCGATCACGGTGCCCGGGGTGACCTCGAAGCCGACCAGCGCGTACACGCCGACGGTGATGGTGAGGTCGTGGATCAGCGCGATCAGCGCCGCGACCGCCATCCGCCACTCGAAGGCGATGGCGAGGTAGATCACCACGAGGACCATGAAGATCGCCAGGCCGGTCCAGGCCTTGTTGGCGATCTGCTCGCCCCAGCTCGGGCCGACCAGGTCGGCGTTGATCTCGCCCGCGGTGACCTTGAGGTCGGTGGCGAGCTTCGCCTTGACGTCGGCCGCGGCGGAGGTGTCCAGACCGGAGATCTGGATGCGCAGGCCGCCGGTGCCGAGCTGCTGGACGGTCGCGTCGTGCCCCGAGACCTTCTGCGCGGTCTCCGTCGCCTTGGCGACGGAAACCGCCGTCTTCGGGGTGGTGAAGACGGCACCGCCCTTGAACTCGATGCCCATGTTGAGGCCCTGAACGGCCAGGGCCACGATCGCCGTGATGGTGATCAGGATGGAAACGCCGTACCAGAGAAAGCGCTTGCCGACGAAGTCGTAGCCGACCTCACCGCGGTACAGCCTGGCGCCGAGATCTCCCAGCTTCGACATCTCTCACGCCTCCTTTGCGTCGACGGGGGCGGGGACGGGACCCGTACTGCGGGACCGGCGCAGGGGCGGCTTGGCGCCCAGACGCTTGGGGTCCAGCCCGGACCACGGGTGACCGCTGGAGAAGAACTTCGTGCGCGCCATCAGGGTCATGATCGGCTTGGTGAAGAGGAACACCACGACCACGTCGAGCAGGGTCGTCAGACCCAGTGTGAAGGCGAAGCCCTGGACCTTGCCGACGGTGACGATGAAGAGCACCGCGGCGGCGAGGAAGGACACGAAGTCGGAGACCAGGATGGTGCGCCGGGCACGGGGCCAGGCACGCTCGACGGCCGGACGCAGGGTGCGGCCCTCCCGGATCTCGTCCCGGACGCGTTCGAAGTAGACGATGAACGAGTCCGCCGTGATGCCGATCGCGACGATCGCGCCGCAGACGGCCGGCAGGTTCAGCGCGAACCCGATGCCCTTGCCCAGCAGCGACATGATCGTGTAGGTGAGGACCGCGGAGACCATCAGGCTGACGATCGCGATGAAGGCCAGACCGCGGTAGTAGACCACCAGGTAGATCACCACGAGCAGCAGGCCGATGGCGCCGGCGATGAGGCCGGCCTTCAGCTGCTCGCCACCCAGGGCGGCGGTGACGGTGGTGACGCTGTCCTCGCTGAAGGAGAGCGGCAGGGCGCCGTAGGACAGCATGTTGCCCAGGTCCTGGGCGCTCTGCTGGGTGAAGCCACCGGAGATCTCGGCGTTGCCGCCGGTCAGGGCCTGGCTGACGGACGGGTCGGAGATGACCTTGCCGTCGAGCACGATCGCGAACTGGTTCTGCGGGGACTGCTTGGTGGCCAGCTCACCGGTGATCTTGGCGAACTTGTCGGCGCCCTTGTCGGTGAACTGCATCGTGACGATCCACTGGCCACGCTGCTGGTCGATGACGCCCTTTGCGTCCTTCACGTCCTGGCCGTTGACCTGGGCCGGGCCGAGGACCCACTTGCCCCAGGTGGTACCGCGCTGGCCACAGGCCAGCACCGGGTCCTCGGGCTTGGCGCCCTTGCCGGCGGCGGCGCGCTGGTCCTCCTTGGTGCAGTCCAACGCGGCGAACTTGGCCTGCAGGTCGGCGACGGCGGGGTCCACGGGCGGGGCGCTCGGGGCAGGGGTCGCGGGCGGGGTCGTGGCCTTGTCGTCTGCCTTCTTCGACTCGCTCGCCGAGGGCGAGGGAGTGGGGGTGCCCGGGGCCTTGAGGGCCTCGCTGAGCGCACGGCCCTGGGAAGTGGCGCTGGACGACGGGGTGGCCGGGGCGGAGGGCTTGCCGCTGCCTTCGGCCTTGGGGGCGCCGGAACCGCTCGCGGAGGGGGTCGGGGACCCGCTCGGCTTGGTCTCCGGGGCGGCCGGGGCGCCGTCGGCGACGGCCAGCACGGGGCGGAAGTACAGCTGGGCGGTGGTACCGACCTGCTCGCGCGCCTGCTGCTCGTTCACGCCCTTGGGGATGTTCACGATGATGTGGTCGCGGCCCTGCGTCTGGACCTCGGCCTCCGAGACGCCGAGACCGTTGACGCGGCGGTCGATGATGCCGACCGCCGTGTTCATGTTGGTCTCGTTGATCGCGTCCGGCTTGCCGGGCTCGCTCTTGGCCTTGAGCGTGATGCTCGTACCGCCCGCGAGGTCGATGCCCAGGCGGGGGGTCGTCTGCTTCGTGAGGAACATCCCCGCGGTGAGCGCCACCATCGCGATCAGGATGATGGCCAGGGCGCGCCCCGGCCTCCCCTGAGCCCCCGTGGGCCGCCGGCCCTTCTTCGGTGCTGCCACCTTGTCGTTTCTCCCTGTCCAACCGTCCCGCGCCGGGTCAGCGCGCGGACGGCCACGAAATGTGTGGTGGGGACCCCTGCCCCCCGCAGAAGTTCACTGCGGGTACCGCGGCGTCGCCGGTCGGGCGCCGCCGCGGTACCGGCCGGACGTTACTTGGTGCCGGCCTCGCCGTCGGACTTGCCGTCCTTCGGCTCGTCGCCCTTGGGCTCGTCGCCCTTGGGCTCGTCGCCCTTGCCCAGGTCGAGCTTGGGGGCCTCGCCCGCGTCGCCGTCCTTCGACAGGTCCGTCTTCGGGGCGTCGGCCTCGGTCAGCGAGGAGGCGTCGTCCGGGACGACCGGCGTGTCGAGGGTCAGGTCCTCGGTGGCGCCGTGGACGATGCGGTTGTACTCCTCGTCCTCCAGCACGGCGCCGATGGAGTTCTTCGCGTAGATGGCGTGGACGCCGGGAGCCACCTCAAGGGTGACCGTGTCGTCACCGATCTCCTTCACCGTGGCGTACATGCCGCCGATGGTGCGGACGCCGGTGCCGGGCGACATGTCGTTGCGCATCTGCGCGGCCGCCTGCTGCTTCTTCTTGGCGGAGCGGGTCATCAGGAACATCGCCCCGATGAGCACGATGAACGGGAGGAGTGTCACGAGATTCACGGGACGGAGATCCTTCGCACGACCGCACGGGAGACGGCCAATTTCTACGGGGGTGGGCACGCCGACCCGAAGGGTCGGCATCGGCGGAGTCTAGGCGAGTCCGCACCGATGGAACAACGCCCAGCATGGCACCGCAGTTCCTGACCGGGGAAACGCCCGCGCCGTCAGGCCCCGAACAAGCCCTGTTGTCCCCTTGGTCCGCCGCCGGCCAGCTGCGGGGGGACAAGCCCCAGGTGAGCCCATGCGGCGGGGGTGGCGACCCGCCCGCGCGGGGTACGCGCCAGCAGGCCCTCCCGGACGAGGAAGGGTTCGGCCACTTCCTCGACGGTCTCCCGCTCCTCGCCGACCGCCACCGCGAGGGTGGACAGGCCGACGGGGCCGCCGCCGAACAGCTTGAGCAGGGCCTCCAGCACCGCCCGGTCCAGCCGGTCGAGCCCGCGCGCGTCCACCTCGTAGACCTGGAGGGCGGTTCCGGCCACGTCGCGGGTGATCACTCCGTCGGCCCGCACCTGGGCGTAGTCGCGCACGCGGCGCAGGAGGCGGTTGGCGATGCGCGGCGTGCCGCGGGAGCGGCCGGCGATCTCCGCGGCGCCGGCGGTGTCGATCTCCACGTCGAGGAGGCGGGCCGAGCGGTGGACGACCCGCTCCAGCTCCTCGGGGGCGTAGAACTCCATGTGGCCGGTGAAGCCGAAACGGTCCCGCAGCGGCGGGGGCAGGAGGCCGGCCCGGGTCGTCGCCCCGACGAGGGTGAACGGCGGCAGCTCCAGCGGGATGGCGGTCGCTCCGGGGCCCTTGCCAACGATCACGTCGACGCGGAAGTCCTCCATGGCCATGTACAGCATCTCCTCGGCGGGCCGGGACATGCGGTGGATCTCGTCGAGGAAGAGGACCTCGCCCTCCTGGAGGGAGGAGAGGATCGCGGCGAGGTCGCCGGCGTGCTGGATGGCCGGGCCCGAGGTGATCCGGATCGGCGCCCCCATCTCCGCGGCGATGATCATGGAGAGGGTGGTCTTGCCGAGGCCGGGCGCACCGGAGAGCAGGACGTGGTCGGCGGTGGCGCCGCGCTGCTTCGCCGCCTTGAGGACGAGGTCGAGCTGCTGGCGGACCTTCTCCTGGCCGACGAACTCACCGAGGTCCTTCGGGCGCAGGGCCGCCTCGACGGCGGTGTCCTCGCCGTCGGCGGCGGCCGCGACGAGGCGGTCCGGCTCGGGGGTGTCGGTCTCGTCGTACCCGTTCACGGTGTCAGTCTGCCTTCTCGGTCTTCACGGTCGGTGCGGTGTGCGTGGCCCGACGGGGCCCGGGGCGGCCGTCAGCGGGCGCGGTTCAGGGACTGGAGGGCGGCGCGCAGCAGCTGCGGTACGGGCGCGGAACCGCCGGCGGCGATGGCCTCCTCGGCCTGCGGGGTCACGGCCGAGACCGCCTCCTCCGCGTCCCGGGCGGCGTACCCGAGGCCGATCAGGGCGGCCTGGAGCTGCTCGGTCCAGGCCGCCGGACCTGTGGCGACGGCCCTCTGGGCGCCGACGAGGCCGCTGGCTCCCAGCGGGGCCCCGAGCTTGTCCTTGAGCTCCAGGAGGAGCTTCTGGGCGCCCTTCTTGCCGATGCCGGGCACCGCCGTCAGGGCCTTCTCGTCGCCCGTGGAGACGGCGAGGCGCAGCGCGTCGGGGTTGTGTACGCCGAGCATGGCCTGGGCCAGCCGGGGCCCGACGCCGCTGGCGGTCTGGAGGAGCTCGAAGACCTGGCGTTCGTCGTCGTCGGCGAAGCCGTAGAGGGTCAGCGAGTCCTCGCGCACGACCAGGGAGGTCGCCAGCCGGGCCGGATCACCGATCCGCAGGCCCGCGATCGTGTTCGGCGTGCACTGCACGGCCATGCCGACCCCGCCCACCTCGATCACGGCGAGGGTGGGGGCGAGTGCGGCGACCTGGCCGCTGACGAAGGCGATCATCGGGTACGGCCTTTCGAGGCGGCGTGCAGGGCGGCCGCCTGCTGGAGTCGGTTCTGGGCGGGGGCCCGCCAGATGTGGCAGATGGCGAGGGCGAGGGCATCGGCGGCGTCGGCCGGTTTCGGCGGGGCGGCCAGCCTCAGCAACCGGGTCACCATGGCTCCGACCTGCGCCTTGTCGGCCCGGCCGGTGCCGGTGACGGCGGCCTTGACCTCGCTGGGGGTGTGCAGGGCGACCGGTATCCCGCGGCGGGCCGCGCAGAGCATGGCGACGGCGCTGGCCTGGGCGGTGCCCATGACGGTGCTGACGTTGTGCTGGCTGAAGACCCGCTCCACGGCGACGACCTCGGGGCGGTACGTGTCGAGCCATTCCTCGATGCCCCGCTCGACGGCGACGAGCCGGTCCCCCAGTTCGGCGTCCGCGGGCGTGCGCACGACACCGACGCCGATCATGGTCAGCGGCCGTCCGGCGATCCCCTCGACCACTCCGACGCCGCACCGCGTCAGGCCGGGGTCCACCCCGAGTACGCGCATGTCCCTCCCCCGCTCGTCGATCGCCTGTGCGTGCCCGTGCAGGCTATCGGCCGCCACTGACAAAGCGACGGGCCGACGGGGTGTGTCCCGTCGGCCCGTCGCTGTGCACGCGGATCAGGCGTCGACCTTCTCCATGACCTCGTCCGAGACGTCGAAGTTGGCGAAGACGTTCTGCACGTCGTCGCTGTCCTCCAGCGCGTCGATCAGCTTGAAGATCTTGCGCGCGCCCTCTTCGTCCAGTTCGACCTGCATGGTCGGGACGAAGCTGGAGTCGGCCGAGTCGTAGTCGATGCCGGCCTCCTGCAGCGACGTGCGGACCGCGACCATGTCGGTGGCCTCGCTGATGATCTCGAACTGGTCGCCGAGGTCGTTGACCTCCTCGGCACCGGCCTCCAGCACGGTCTCCAGGACGTCGTCCTCGGAGAGCTCGCCCTTGGGCAGGAGAACGACACCCTTGCGGTTGAACAGGTACGAGACCGAGCCCGGGTCCGCCATGGAGCCGCCGTTGCGGGTCATGGCGACGCGGACGTCGGAGGCGGCGCGGTTGCGGTTGTCCGTGAGGCACTCGATGAGCACCGCGACACCGTTCGGGCCGTAGCCTTCGTACATGATCGTCTCGTAGTCGGCGCCGCCGGCCTCAAGGCCGCCGCCGCGCTTGACCGCGGAGTCGATGTTCTTGTTCGGGACCGAGCTCTTCTTGGCCTTCTGAACGGCGTCGTAGAGCGTCGGGTTGCCGTCGATGTCGGCACCGCCCATACGGGCCGCGACCTCGATGTTCTTGATCAGCTTCGCGAAGAGCTTGCCGCGCTTGGCATCGATCACGGCCTTCTTGTGCTTCGTCGTAGCCCATTTAGAGTGGCCGGACATCCGCCTGTCTCCTTCGCGTAACCAACAGTGTTCGTCTCCGATCCTACCGGGAGCCGGTCAGAGCCCGGCGCGCACCATGTCGACGAAGTACGCGTGCACCCGGTCGTCCCCGGTCAGTTCGGGGTGGAACGAGGTCGCCAGGACACTACCCTGACGCACGGCGACCGTGTGGCCCTCGTACGTGGCGAGCACCTCGGCGGCGGCGCCGACCGACTCCACCCACGGGGCGCGGATGAAGACGCCCTCGACGGGGCCGCCCGCTATGCCCGCGAAGTCGATCTTCGCCTCGAAGGACTCGTTCTGGCGGCCGAAGGCGTTGCGGCGCACGATCATGTCGATGCCGCCGAGCGTCTCCTGGTCGTCACGGCCGTCGAGCAGCTTGTCGGCGAGCATGATCATGCCGGCGCAGGTGCCGTAGACGGGCATGCCCGCCCGGACGCGCTCGCGCAGCGGCTCCAGCATGCCGAACAGCACGGCGAGCTTCGACATGGTCGTCGACTCGCCGCCGGGGATCACCAGGGCGTCGACCTCGGCGAGCTCCTCGGGGCGCCGGACCGGCCTGGCCACGGCGTCCGCCGCGGCCAGGGCGATCAGGTGCTCCCGTACGTCGCCCTGGAGGGCCAGGACACCGATCACGGGGGTGGTCATGTCCGACTACCAGCCGCGGTTGGCGTAGCGCTCGGCCTCGGGGAGGGTGTCGCAGTTGATGCCGACCATGGCCTCGCCCAGGTTGCGGGAGGCGTCCGCGATGACCTTCGGGTCGTCGTAGAAGGTGGTGGCCTTCACGATGGCGGCGGCACGCTTGGCCGGGTCGCCCGACTTGAAGATGCCGGAGCCGACGAAGACGCCCTCGGCACCGAGCTGGCGCATCAGCGCGGCGTCGGCCGGGGTGGCGACGCCACCGGCGGAGAACAGCACGACCGGGAGCTTGCCGAGCTCGGCAACTTCCTTGACGAGCTCGTACGGGGCACGCAGCTCCTTGGCGGCGGCGAACAGCTCGTTGTTGTCGTAGCCGCGCAGGCGGGCGATCTCGTTCTTGATCTGGCGCAGGTGGCGGACGGCCTCGACGACGTTTCCGGTGCCGGCCTCGCCCTTGGAACGGATCATGGCCGCGCCCTCGGCGATGCGGCGCAGGGCCTCGCCCAGGTTGGTGGCGCCACAGACGAAGGGGGTGGTGAACGCCCACTTGTCGGAGTGGTTGACCTCGTCGGCCGGGGTCAGGACCTCGGACTCGTCGATGTAGTCGACGCCGAGGGACTGCAGGACCTGGGCCTCGACGAAGTGGCCGATGCGGGACTTGGCCATGACCGGGATGGAGACGGCCTCGATGATCTCTTCGATCATGTTCGGGTCCGACATGCGCGCGACGCCGCCGTCCTTGCGGATGTCGGCGGGGACCCGCTCCAGGGCCATGACGGCCACGGCGCCGGCGTCCTCGGCGATCTTCGCCTGCTCGGCGTTGACCACGTCCATGATCACGCCGCCCTTGAGCTGCTCGGCCATGCCGCGCTTGACGCGGGAGGTGCCGACGGCCGACTCAGCGGACTGGGAAGAGGTGGGAAGCGTGCTCACGGGTTGACCTCACTCGAAAGGAAGACGGGTACTACTGGGCTGAGAAAACCCCACGGACCAGTCCACTGCAAGGGCCAATGTGGAGCCGGTGGCCCCTCGACTTGTCCCCCGCGGCACTGGCCGGACCCGCCCGCGCCTATGCGGGACGGTCCGCCAGGTCCACCGGAGGCTCATCGTCCATTTCGAAGGCGAGCGGGAACGGGGCGTGTCCCGCCAGTCTGAACCACCGCACCTTGCGGTGGGTGCGCAGCGCGCGGGCGGCCCGTACGGCGTCGTTGAGGAACCGCCGCGCCATCGGCACCCGGCGCACGGCCGCCGCCAGGTCCTCGGCCGCCGCCTCTCCCCCGGGAGCCGCCTTGAGCACCTCCACCTGGTCGGCGTCAGCGAACACCGCGCGCAGCGCCTGGCTGAGCTCGCTCTCGGCGACCTCCCGCTGCTCCTCCTCGGCCTGCCGGGCCGCGTGGGCGGCCTCGTACAGCACGAGCGAGGAGGCGGGATCCAGCGCACCGGAGGTGGCCACCTCCAACACCACGGAGGCGCGCCGCACGAGCTGCGCGTCGAGGGCGGCCCGGGCGGCGTCCATGCGCGCATGCAGCCGGTCCAGCCGCCCGGCGGTCCAGCTGAGGTAGACCCCGACGACACCGAGCGCCACCGCGATCCAGACAAGGTTTTCGATCACGGGCCGCGACACTACCGGCTGGGAGCCCGACGGCACGAAGGGGCGGGCTCAGACCCGGTGCCGGGCCACGGCCTCCTCGATCTCACGCGGCTCCGGCGCGGGCCGTGTTCCCGCCTCCCAGTGGGGTCGGGCTGCGGCGAGTTTGACGGCGAGTTCCCGTGCGAGCCGGGTCCTTTCACCGGCCTCTTCGGCATGGGCGATCCTCCGCCCCCAGCGGACGGTGTCTACCACCGCGGACTTCACCGCCTCGAAGGCGAGGTAGTGGCCGAGGTCGGCACGCCATCCCCTGCGGCATTCCTGCGGCGCGGACCGCTCCCAGCCGTCGGTCACCTCACGGGCCTGGTCCGCGCGGTAGGCCGTCTTGTGCAGGTGATCTGCCAGGTCGTAGACCGGGTCCCCCCAGAGGGCGAGCTCCCAGTCGAGGAAGGCCACCCGACCGCCGTCGGTGAGGATCATGTTCTGTCGGTGGATGTCGGCGTGCAGCAGCCCGAAGCGGCGCGCGGCCAGGCCGCGGAAGCGTTCCCTCAGGACCCCGCAGGGATCCTTGGGGACGCCCAGTGCCTCGTACAGCCCTTCGGCCTCCTCGTCGCCCCTGTGCCGGATCGCCTGGACCAAGGCCGTGAGGCGGTCGGCGAAGCCCGTCGTGTCTCCCTCGTCCGGCCAGTCCCGGGGCACCCGGGGCAGGGCGGACGGCGGCACGCGCAGCAGGTCCCGGAAGAGGCCTTCCACCCCTTTCAGCACCGCGCCGGGCAGCTCGGATCCTTCCGGGGCCAGTGTGTCGACCCGTCGGCCCCGGACGAAGCCGTGGATCTGGAAGTCCGGGTCCGTACCGGCGTGGAGGAGGCGCGGCGCGGAGGGAACGCGGTCGGCGATGGCCGCGAGCACCTCGGGTTCCGGCCACAGCGTCAGGTCCATGGCCTCGGCGTCGTGGTTGCGCATCCGGACGACCACCGGCCCGTTCGCGCTCTCCACCCGGACGTTCCGGTTGTAGTGACCCGACTGGCCGGTGTCCCGGGTACGGGCTTCCTCGTACAGAGCTACGGCGTCCACTCCTAGCCTTTCCACCAGGGAGCAAGGGCTTCTTCGACCCGCTCGAAAGTCAGCTCCGGCGGTAACCCCCAGACCAGCCGGGCGGCGTTGATCTTCTTCACCAGCCGCCCGACGAGGAACTCGCGTTCCGGCGGAGGGGCCGCCGCGAGCTGCTTGGAGTAGCGCACGGTGTCGACGACGGCCGACTTGATCTTCTCGTGTGCCATGTACAGATCGAGATCTGCCACAGGGCCGGCTGTGCACTCTCCGCGCAGACGCTCGCGCCACATGCGGAAGACTTCGGCGCGCTGTTCCTCGGGGTAATCCATCTTGTGGAAGTGGATCCCGGTCTCGTACATCGGGTCTCCCCACAGGGCCAGTTCCCAGTCGAGGAACCAGGTCGCGCCATCAGTGACGATCATGTTCTTGCGGTGCAGGTCGGCGTGCAGAACGGAGAACGGCCTGGGGGTGAGACCGTCCCACAGGGGTCGCACCACTGCCAGGGGGTCCTCCGGGATGCCCAGGCGGTCGAACGCCTCCCGGTACTCGCCCACGTGGGTGGAATGGACCTGTCGGGTGAGGTCGGCCAGCAGGCGTCCGAAGGCCGGGCCGTCTCCCGAGGCCGGCCAGTGCGCGGGCAGCGCGGGGGCCTTCTCGCGGGGGATCCGCGTGAGCTGGTCCATCAGGGCGACGACGTCGGTCAGGACGTGCGCGGGAACGGCGGCACCACGCGGTGAGAAGCCGTCGAGCACCCGTCCGGCGATGAAGTGGTGGACCTGGAACCGGGGCGCGTCACTGACGTGCCGCAGTTCCGGCACCCGGCCGGCGTACGGGCGGATGGAGGCGAGTACGTCCTCCTCCCGCCACAGCCGGACGTCCATGGTGTCCGCCGCCGCGATCGGGATCCTTACGTTGACCTTGCCTTCCGGCGTCGGCAGCCCCACGTTGCGGTTGTAGTACCCGACCGCCGCCTCGCCTGAGTCCGTTGCTCGCTCGTACAGTTCGAGCCACGTCATCAGGCCACCTCGACGAACATCGACAGGACGTCCTCCATGCGCCGCTGCGCGGCTGCCGGGTCCCCGAGCGGTCTGACGACCGGCCTGGCGCGGTCGGCCATCGCGGTGAGTTCCGGGTCGTTCAGACCAGCGCGCTCGGCGGCCCGGTGGATGGCCACGATCAGCGACGGATAGACCTGGCAGATCTCGAATTCGCGGGCAGCGTGCACCAGCAGGTCACCGGTCCTGGCGGGCTCGCCCCGCCGCAGGTACATGAAGGCCCTGAACATGTCCGCACGCGCCCGGCCCGACCGGTAGCCGGCCAGGTCGAGGGCCGTGTTGGCGTTGTGGAAGGACTGTTCGGCCCGGTCGAGCCGACCGAGCCTGGTCTGTGCGACGGCCATCGCGGTGTACACCTTGCCGATCTCGTGCTGGGCGCCGAGTTCCCGCTGGATACCGAGAGCCGCGCCCGCTTCGACGACCGCCGCCTCGGGATCGGTGAACGCCAGGAGTTCGGCGCGGTTGGTCCGGACGTTGGCGAGCCCGATCGCCGCTCCGGCGGCCCGGTATTCGGCCTCGGCCTGTACCAGCAGCGTCTCGGCCCGGCCGAAGTCCATCAGGAACCGGTGCCCGAGGTGCATGAGCCGCTTCAAATCGCCCCGGATCACCCCTGGTCCGGGTGCGCAGACCCCCTCGACCTGCTCGGCGAGGGCGAACGCCGCCGCGAAGTCGCCCTGCCACATCCGGATGTCCGCCAGACAGAAGCCCGCGAAGGCCCGGGCCTCCCCTTCGTGGCCGTCCCAGACCCTCTCGAAGATCTGCGCGGCCAGGCCGCTCTCCCCTGCGATCCTGCGGGCGTTCGCGCCGGCCAGGGCAAGGCGGGCCGACACCAGCGAGCGGACCGGGCCCTCCCTTACGGGCGTCAGCGCCATCGCGCGCGCCGCATCACCCAGTTCGAGCCTGGACTCGGCGTCGAGGCAGTCGGCGGCGTCCCGGATCCCATCGAGCGCGGAGTCCGCACGGCCCGTCCTGGCGGACCGGGCGAGAAAGTCCCTGAGGTCTTCGACCATGCCGTCGACCGCGTGGCGACTGCTCATGCCCAGGGCCCGGTCGGCGTGCCCGAGGATCTGCTCCGGAGCCAGGTCCCCCGCGTGGACCCCGTGGTGGACCGCCTCACGCAGCGGAGAGGAGCGGGTGACGCCGGAGTTCTCCGTTCCGGTGTCCACCCGGTCGGCGACCCCTTCCCAATGCTGTCGGAGCACGGCGTGCACGTGCCGGTTGACGGCGTCGGACAGGTGGCGCTGGAGGGCCGCGATCATCAGCTGGTGCAGCCGGTACCACCCCTGCGACAGCGGGTACGCGAAGGAGTAGGCGGTCAGCGACTCCCAGGTCAGCAGGTTCGCGGGAAGGTCGAAGGCGCGGCCGACGGCGCGGAACACCTCCAGGTCGAAAGTCCTCGCGACGCTGAGCAGCTCAAGGATCCTGACCTCGTCCGGAGCCACGTGCTGGAGGAAGCGCTGGACGATCTCCTCCGAGGTTCCCGCGTCTTCGATCGGCTCGGAGTTCTGCACGTGGGTGTCCACGGCCAGGTGGAGGTAGAAGGGAACTCCTTCGCTGGCTTCGGCGATCGACCGCTGCCGCGGAATCTCCGCGATGCCCGCCTCGGCCAGGAGCGCCAGCCGGGCATCCATGGGCAGCCCGCCGAGCGGGGCCCTGCGGATCACGCTCTCCCACTCCCGGTCGTACGCCGCCCAGGGCAAGGGCTCACGACTGGCCAGCGTGGTCAGCCCGCCGTGCAGCTGGCCCAGCAGGTCGCGAACCCAGGCGTCGGAGGCGAAGCTGCGCCCGCCGGGCAGCGGGGTGGGAACCATGGCCTCGTAGGCGTCCACGAAGAGGACGTACGGACGGTCCGCTGCCGACTCCCGCAGTTCCTCGGCGAACAGGTAGGTCACGGCGTGACCCAGTTCGGCGTTCGACAGGCCGTCCAGTTCCCGCAGCGTCTGGTCCGCCTCGATGCGGTGCCGTCGCTGGCGGTTGGAGATCGACCGTTTGGTGAGCCTCACCAGTCCTGCGGCGGTCCCGAAGACCGGCAGGCCCATGGCGTCGTCCAGGATCTTGGACAACACCTCGCTCTCCTCGGCGAACGGGGTGTTCCTCCGGTCCATCTGCAGTTGGGGGTGGACCCGCTGCCACAGGACCGCATAGGCGATGTCGAAGCGGTCGAACTTCACCCCCTGCGAGCCGTACTCCGTCCGCAGCACGGCCAGGGCGTCCTCCTGTTGGCGCAGCGTCGGCAACTGGAGGTCCAGCCGCGCCGTGCGGCAGGTGTCCGGCGTCCGGGCCCGCAGTTGCTGAAGGAGGCGCGACTTCCCGATCCCGCCGACCCCCACCAGGTTCAGGATGCGGGGGCCCTCGGCGACACCCGCCAGTTCCTCGTCGTACATGGCGAGCAGTCCCTCGCGGTTGAAGAACTGCCTCTGTAACGCGGAGACACGCCGATAGCGCGGCCTGATGGACACGATGCTCCCCCTGATCACCCAGCCCTTGTGGAGCGAGGCTACCCACGTGGGAGCACCTTCTACGCGTGACGGGCCGGGTGTCAGTCCCGCGAGAAGCCGAGGCGAGTGCGGAGGGGGACGCGTTCGTCGGCGGCCACCGCGGCCGCGCCGTCGGTCACCGTCTCGTAGACGGCCAGGATGTCCGCGCCGACCGTCGACCAGTCGAAACGCCGTACGTGGGCCGAGCCGCGCGCGCTGAGCTCCGCGCGCCGGTCCGGGTCGCGCAGCAGGGCGACGGCGGCCGTCGCCAGCGAGCCCGCGTCCTCGTTGGCGAAGAGCTCCCCCGCGGCGCCCTGGTCCAGGACCTGGGCGAAGGCCTCGAGGTCCGAGGCCAGGACGGCCGCTCCGGCGGAGAGGGCCTCGACCAGGATGATCCCGAAGCTCTCGCCGCCGGTGTTGGGGGCGACGTAGACGTCCACGCTGCGCAGCAGGCGCGCCTTGTCCTCGTCGGAGACCATGCCGAGGAACTCCACCCGGGAGCGCAGTTCCGCGGGGAGGGAGGCCACGGCCTCCTCCTCGTCGCCCCGGCCCGCGACGAGCAGCCGTACGTCCGGGCACTGCTCGGCGATGGCCGGGAAGGCGGCCATCAGCACCGGCAGGCCCTTGCGGGGTTCGTCGATGCGGCCGATGAAGCCCAGGGTCCGGCCGGACCAGTCGGGATTCGGGTCGGCCTTGGCGAAGAAGTCCACGTCGACGCCGTTGGGGATGACCACGGCGTCGCCGCCGAGGTGTTCCACCAGCGTGCGCCGGGCGTACTCGCTCACCGCGATCCGGGCGCTGATCTTCTCCAGCGCCGGCTGGAGGATCGGGTACGCGGCGATCATCGCCCGCGAGCGGGGGTTGGAGGTGTGGAAGGTCGCCACGATCGGGCCCTGGGCCGCCCAGCAGGACAGGAGTCCGAGGGAGGGCGAGGCGGGCTCGTGGATGTGGATCACGTCGAAGACGCCGTCGTGCAGCCAGCGGCGTACGCGGGCGGCCGACAGGAAGCCGAAGTTCAGCCGGGCGACCGACCCGTTGTAGGGCACCGGCACCGCCCGTCCCGCCGAGACCACGTAGGGGGGCAGCGGGGTCTCGTCGTCCGCCGGCGCCAGGACCGACACCTCGTGGCCGAGGCGGATCAGGTGCTCCGCCAGGTCACGGATGTGGAACTGGACGCCGCCCGGCACGTCCCACGAGTACGGGCACACGATGCCGATCTTCACTACGGGCGCTCCTCCAGGTCGTCGAGCCACAGGCGCTGCAGCATGTGCCAGTCCTCCGGGTGGGCGGCGATGCCCCAGGCGAAGGCGTCCGCGAGCGCCTGGGTCATGGCCGCGGTCTTCTCGGTGCGCGTCCCCGTGGCGGGCACCTCCACCTCGGGGTGCATCCGGCCGTGCATCACCGGCGTCTCGCCGTAGTGCAGGGTCGCCGGGAGCAGTACGGCGCCGGTCTGCTGGGCCAGCAGGGCCGGCCCCGCCGGCATCCGCGTCTTGGCGCCGAAGAAGTCCACCTCGACCCCCGAGGCCGACAGGTCCCGGTCCGCGACCAGGCAGACCATGCCGCCGGAGCGCAGCCGCCGGGCCAGGGTGCCGAAGGCGGCGCCGCCGCTGTGCGGCAGGACCTCCATGCCCAGGCTCTCGCGGTAGGCCACGAAGCGGTCGTAGAGCGACTCGGGCTTGAGCCGCTCGGCGACCGTGGTGAACGGGGTCCCGATGTGGCCGATGGCCCAGGCCCCCGCGAGGTCCCAGTTGGCCAGGTGCGGCAGGGCCACGATCACCCCGCGCCCGGTGGCGAGGGCCTCGCGCAGGAGGTTCTCGTCCTGGAAGCGGACGTCGGTGCTGAACCGCCGCGGGTCCATCGTCGGCAGCCGGAAGGATTCCATCCAGTAGCGCATGTACGAGCGCATGCCGGCGTGCGAGAGCTCGCGCAGCCGCTCGGGGCCCGCGTCCGGCACGACCCTCGCCAGGTTCGACTCCAGCCGCAGCACGCTCTTGCCGCGCCGCTTCCAGGCCACGTCGGCGATCTTGCGGCCGAGGGCCACCGCGGCCGGTTCGGGGAGCTTCTTGACGCCGGCCCAGCCGAGCCCGTACAGGCCGTCGACCAGCTTGTCCTGTGCCTTGCCCATCAGGCGGTACCGCCCTCGGAGCCGGCCGTGGCCGCGGCGTCGGCCTCGGCGGCCTCGCGGCGTACGGTGACCACCCGCTGGATCAGGGTGACGAGCGAGCCCGCCGCCACGACCCACAGGGCGATCGGCAGCAGCACGCCGATCCAGGAGGGGACGCCGAAGGTCTGGAGCCCGGACAGGCCGGCCGCCACCAGGGAGATCACCAGTCGCTCGGCGCGTTCGATGAGCCCGTTGACGGCGACCGGCAGGCCGATCGACTCGCCGCGGGCCTTCGTGTACGAGACCACCTGGCCGCTGGCCAGGCAGAAGATCGCCACGGCGCACAGCGCGTTGTCGTTCCCGTCGCCCGCGTACCAGAGCGCGAGGCCGCCGAAGATCGCCGCGTCGGCCACCCGGTCGAGGGTGGAGTCGAGGAAGGCGCCCCACCGGCTGGAGACCCCGGCCTGGCGGGCCATGTTCCCGTCCACCAGGTCGGAGAACACGAAGAGGGTGATGGTGATCGTGCCCCAGAAGAACTCGCCCCGTGGGAAGAAGACCAGCGCTCCGGCCACCACTCCGGCGGTGCCGATGAGGGTGACCGCGTCCGGGCTCACCCCCCGACGGAGGAGAAACGCGGCGAACGGCGTGAGAACACGCGTGAAGAATGCACGCGCGTACTTGTTCAGCATGGCCTTCCCGGAGGGTCGCTGGGCCGCGCGGCCACCACGGCCACCGGCTGGCCCATCGTAGCCAGCGCCCAGGGCCCGTCACGCCGCGCACCCACCGGTTCGCGCCGCGCAATCCGGCCGCCGTGCCACCGTCATGCTCCGGACAGTCGCCGGTACGACGTATGGACGCAGTGTGACACCGGTGCAAAGCTCGAAGGACCCCGATCACCCTCCTCACCGCGACACCAGGAGGCACGAGCAGCATGGGAGCCACATCACACCAAGCCGGAGCCGCCGGCAGGGCACTGACGGCCGACCGCCCCTCTTCCGTACGGAACGTCGTGCTGGTCGGCCACAGCGGTGCCGGCAAGACCACCCTCGTCGAGGCCCTGGCCCTGACGGCGGGGGCCGTGAACCGGGCCGGACGGGTCGAGGACGGGGGCACGGTCTCGGACTACGACGAGATCGAGCACCGCCGCCAGCGCTCCGTCCAGCTCTCCCTCGTCCCCGTCGAATGGGCCGGCATCAAGATCAACGTCCTGGACACCCCCGGATACGCCGATTTCGTCGGGGAACTGCGGGCCGGTCTGCGCGCGGCGGACGCGGCCCTCTTCATCGTCTCGGCCGCCGACGGGATCGACGGGGCCACCCGCATGGTCTGGGAGGAATGCCAGGCGGTCGGCATGCCCCGCGCCATCGTCGTCACCCATGTGGAGGCAGCCCGCTCCGATTACTCCGAGACGGCCGCCGCCTGCGGCGAGGCCTTCGGAGCGGAGGACCCCGACGCCGTCGTCCCGCTCTACCTGCCGCTGTACGGAGCCCGCGGACCCGACGGCCACGCCCCGGTCACCGGCCTGATCGGCCTGCTCTCCCGGAGCGTGTACGACTACTCCTCGGGCGAACGCGCCGAGCGCGACCCGGACCCCGCCGAGCTCGCCCTGATCGACGGCGCCCGCTCCCGGCTGATCGAGGGGATCATCGCCGAGAGCGAGGACGAGAGCCTCATGGACCGCTACCTCGGCGGCGAGGACATCGACGTCAAGACCCTGATCGACGACCTGGAGCGGGCCGTCGCCCGGGGCACCTTCCACCCCGTCCTGATGGCCGCCCCCGCCGCCGACGGCGCCCGTCAGGGCCTGGGCACGGTCGAACTCCTCGAACTGATCACCGGCGGCTTCCCCACCCCCGAGGAGCGCGCCCCCGTCACCGTCACCGCCCCCGACGGCTCCCCGCGCCCCGCCGTCACCTGCGATCCGGCCGGACCGCTCCTCGCCGAGGTCGTCAAGACCTCCTCCGACCCCTACGTGGGCCGCGTCTCCCTGGTCCGCGTCTTCTCCGGCACCCTGCGCCCCGAGGAGACGGTGCACGTCAGCGGCCACGGGCTGGCCGACCGCGGGCACGAGGACCACGACGTCGACGAACGCGTCGGCGCCCTCACCTCCCCCTTCGGCAAACAGCAGCGCACCCTCGGCACCTGCATCGCGGGCGACCTCGCCTGCGTGGCCAAACTCACCCGCGCCGAGACCGGCGACACCCTCTCCGCCAAGGACGCCCCCCTCCTGATGGAGCCCTGGGCGATGCCGGACCCGCTGCTCCCCCTCGCGATCGAGGCCCACAGCAAGGCCGACGACGACAAGCTCTCCCAGGGCCTGGCCCGGCTCGTCGCCGAGGACCCCACGATGCGGCTGGAGCAGAACCCGCACACCCACCAGCTGGTCCTGTGGTCGCTGGGCGAGGCCCACCAGGACGTCGCCCTGGAGCGGCTGAGGACCCGCTACGGGGTCCAGGTCGACCCCGTCCCGCACAAGGTCAGCCTGCGCGAGACCTTCGGCGCGAAGGCCACCGGCCGCGGCCGGCACGTCAAGCAGTCCGGCGGCCACGGCCAGTTCGCCATCTGCGAGATCGAGGTCGAACCCCTCCCGCCGGGCAGCGGCATCGAGTTCGTCGACAAGGTGGTCGGCGGCTCCGTGCCCCGCCAGTTCATCCCGTCCGTGGAGAAGGGCGTACGGGCCCAGGCCGCCCGGGGCATCGCGGCCGGCTATCCGCTGGTCGACGTACGGATCATCCTGCGCGACGGCAAGGCGCACTCGGTGGACTCCTCCGACGCCGCCTTCCAGACCGCCGGCGCCCTCGCCCTGCGGGAGGCCGCCGCCGACACCCCCATCCACCTCCTGGAACCCGTCGCGGAACTCGACGTACAGGTGCCCGACGCCTACGTCGGCGCGGTCATGAGCGACCTCGCGGGCCGCCGGGGCCGCGTCGTCGGCACCGAGCAGGCCGGGGCCGGCCGCACCCGGGTGCGCGCCGAGATCCCGGAGATCGAGATCGGCCGGTACGCCGTGGAGCTGCGCTCCGTGTCGCACGGCACGGGCCGGTTCAGCCGCGCCTACGCCCGCCACGAGCCGATGCCGCCCCACCTCGCGGACAAAGTGCGCGAACAGGCAGAGAAGGGAAACCAATTGACATAACGTCACGCCTGCCGCCCACCCGACCCGCTTGCGGTGGGCGGCATTTCCCTGTCCCATGACCAAGGGGCGGTGTCCGCCGATAGGCTTTTCGGCGCGGCGGACGGAACGACAGGGCACAACGGCTGCAGCGGCACGACAAAGAGCACAGTGGCACGGCGATGGGGGCAGCGGTGGCGGACGACGGTTTCGACTTCAGGCCCGGGGCACAGATTCCGCTCCAGGGGGGCGGCGGCCAGACCGCCGCGACCAACGCGCTCGCGTCCGCCGCGTACCGCGACGGCGGCAAGGACACCGCGCTGTCCTCGATCCTCGGGGCCAACAGCGAGAACCACCCGGCTTCGGTGAAGCCCCCGAAGATCTCCCTGTTCGAGCCCAACCTCGGCGAGGCCTTCTGCCGGGCCGTGGAGGCCCGCACCCTCGCCCCCGGCCGCAAGCCGCTCATCCAGTCCTTCGGCGCCGACCCGCAGACCGTCGTCGAGCACTGCCTGGCGGCCTCCCACATCCGCCGGGCGCGCGACCGCAGGCTGCGCCTGATCATGCTGGTCTGCGGTGTGGCGTTCCTGCCGGGACTGCTGCTGTGGCTCGGCCTCTTCCAGCTGCGCAAGACCCTCGCCAAGGGCGAGGGCAAGAAGAGCACCTGGATCGGGACCGCCCTGCTGGTCGGCGTCGTCGTCGTGGCCGCGGTGCTGCTCTACCGGGTGGTCTACCGGGCGCCGGGCAGCGGTGTGCTGGAGCTCTATCTCTTCGGCTCGCTGGCCGCCCCCGCGCTGGGCTGGTTCCTGGCGCGCCGGATCTGCGAGAGCACCGCCGCCGACCTGCGCTCGCGCTGGGACGGCCTGCTCGGGGGCGGCGGGGTCGCCGCCAAGATCCCGGACGCGGTCCCCGGCAACCCCGACGAGAAGGCCCGCGAGGACCTGCGCCGCCAGCTGGCGAAGCTGACCGCCGAAGACCGCAGCAACTCCGTCTTCTACGCCGGCCCCAAGGGCATCCTCGGCATGGGAACCCGCTGGGGCAGCTGGCAGATGGCCGAGGAGCTGACCCCGAAGAACGAGGGCGCGGAGATCCACCCCTTCCGCAGCTGGGACGTCATACGCGCGATGGACGCCCAGCTGCGCAAGCTGGAGCGGGGCCCGCTGCACACCGGCGGCTTCCCGGCCTCCTCCATCCAGCACTGGATCGTCACCCCCGTCGGCGAGGGCGCCGCGGAGGTCGCCCGGCCGGGCGGCGAGGACGTGGACACCTTCCTGGTCAAGCCGCACGAGATCACCCGGATCTGCAACGAGCAGCAGTTCAGCGCGGGCAACCGGCACTACCTCGGCATCCAGTACCCGCTCTGGGACGGCCAGCTCGTGATCACCATGCTGGTCACCGTGACCGTGCTCTACAAGACCCTGCGCGTGGACGTCACCGCCCACGCCCTCGGACCGGTGCACGGCCTGTTCACCACCAAGTCCAAGGCCCCGGTCATAGAGGTCCCCAAGTCCGTGCGCTTCTGGGAGACGGTGGAACGCCCGCTGCCGCTGGTGGACGCGAGCGAGGTCGTACGGCTGGCCGTGCGGGCCCCGCTGACCTGGTACCCGCCGCTCCTGGAGTACTTCGGCGGCAAGCTGGTCCTGCCCGAGCCCTTCGGCCTGCGGCACGTCTGGGCCGGCACCATGTGGCGCCACCGCTTCATGGCGGACGACGCGCTGCGCACGGTGGCCCCGGTCCTGCGCTCCGTGCACGCCGCGGCGTTCAAGGTGCTGGAGGAGAACGGCGTCGACACGGACCGCTTCACGAACCGTTCCTCGATCATGAGCGGCCTGATCCAGGAGCCCGCCCCGCGCAGGGCCGATGTCTACGACGCCTAGGTACGCTGAAGAGGACGGATCCGACCCGGGGAGGAACCACCATGACCGAGCGCAAGCCGCCCGGTGTCAGCTTCGAGTCCTTCGTGGACCGGCAGATCCGGGAAGCGGCCGACCGCGGCGAGTTCGAGAAGCTGCCGGGCTGGGGCAAGCCGATGGCCTCGCTGGACGCGCCCTACGACGAACTCTGGTGGGTCAAGGGGAAGCTGCACCGTGAGGGCTTCTCCCCGCTGCCCCCGTCCCTCGCGCTGCGCAAGGAGGCCGAGGACGCCCTGGAGAAGGTCCGGGAGGCCCGTACCGAACGCCGGGTACGGGACGTCCTCACGGAGGTCAACGAGAAGATCCGCGCGGCCCTGCTCAGGCCCCCGCCGGGCCCCCTCCTGAACCTCACCGAGTTCGACGTCGAGGCCGTGGTCGCCGACTGGCGCGCGGACCGCGGGGCGTAGTCCCGGTGCGGGGGGTCCCCGAGCCGGTCGACTAGTCGACGGGCCAGGCGTCCGCGAGCATCTGGCGGGTGTCGGCCAGGAGCTGCGGCAGGACCTTGGTGTGGCCGACCACCGGCATGAAGTTCGTGTCCCCGCCCCAGCGCGGCACGATGTGCTGGTGCAGGTGCGCGGCGATGCCGGCGCCCGCGGCCGCGCCCTGGTTCATGCCGATGTTGAACCCGTGCGCACCGGACGCCTTGCGCAGCGCGACCATGGCCCGCTTGGTGAGGTCCGCGAGCTCGGCGGTCTCGGGGCCGTCGAGCTCGGTGTAGTCGGCGACGTGCCGGTACGGGACGACCATCAGGTGGCCGCCGTTGTACGGGTAGAGGTTCAGCACGGCGTAGACGTGCTCGCCCCGCGCCACGATCAGGCCGTCCTGGTCGGACATCTCCGGAATCCCGCAGAAGGGACAGCCGTCCCCGGCCTCCGGGCCGGTCGGCTTGTTCTCCCCCTGGATGTAGGCCATCCGGTGGGGCGTCCACAGACGCTGGAACGCGTCCTGCGTGCCCACACCGATCTGCTGCTCCGGCTCAATCGTCATAGGACGCAGCATATGACCTCGTCCCGGCGGACGAGGAAGGCCCCCGGAAAGTGATCGCTTTCCGGGGGCCCGCCGACTGCCGTGCGGCCGTGGATCAGACCTGGACGCGGTCGGCGACGACCTTCGCCAGCTTGGCCAGGGCCTCGTCCTTGGCGATGCCGTTCTCCTGCGAACCGTCGCGGTAGCGGAAGGAGACGGTGCCCGCGGCCATGTCCTCGTCACCGACGATGATCATGAAGGGGACCTTGAGCTTCTGGTGGTTGCGGATCTTCTTCTGCATGCGGTCGGAGGAGGCGTCCACCTCGACCCGCAGCCCCTGCTTCTTCGCCTCGGCGGCGAACTCCTGGAGGTACTCCACGTGCCCGTCGCCGATCGGGATGCCGACGGCCTGGACCGGGGCCAGCCACGGCGGCATGGCGCCCGCGTAGTGCTCCAGCAGCACCGCGAAGAAGCGCTCGATCGAGCCGAACAGCGCGCGGTGGATCATGACGGGGCGCTGGCGCGATCCGTCCGGGCCGGTGTACTCCAGGTTGAAGCGCTCCGGCAGGTTGAAGTCGAGCTGCACGGTCGACATCTGCCAGGTGCGGCCGATGGCGTCACGGCACTGGACCGAGATCTTCGGGCCGTAGAACGCGGCGCCGCCCGGGTCCGGGACCAGCGGGAGGCCCTGCTTCTCGGCGACCGACTGGAGGACCGCGGTGGCCTCCTCCCAGGCCTCGTCGGAGCCGACGAACTTCTCCGGGTCCTTGGTCGACAGCTCCAGGTAGAAGTCGGTCAGACCGTAGTCGCGGAGCAGGTTCAGCACGAAGGTCAGCGTGCGGTCGAGCTCCTCCGCCATCTGCTCCTTGGTGCAGTAGATGTGCGCGTCGTCCTGGGTGAAGCCGCGCGAGCGGGTCAGGCCGTGCACGACGCCGGACTTCTCGTACCGGTACACGGTGCCGAACTCGAAGAGGCGCAGCGGCAGCTCGCGGTAGGAGCGCCCGCGGGCGTCGAAGATCAGGTTGTGCATCGGGCAGTTCATGGGCTTGAGGTAGTAGTCGGTACCACCGTCGAGCTGCATGGGGGGGTACATGCCCTCCGCGTACCAGTCCAGGTGGCCGCTCTTCTCGAAGAGGGCGCCCTTGGTGGCGTGCGGGGTGTAGACGAACTCGTAGCCCTCTTCCTCGTGCCGCTTGCGCGAGTAGTCCTCCATGGTGCGGCGGATCACGCCGCCGCGCGGGTGGAAGACGGCCAGGCCGGAGCCGATCTCGTCCTGTACGGAGAACAGGTCGAGCTCGGTGCCCAGGCGCCGGTGGTCGCGCTTCTCGGCCTCGGCGAGGAAGTCGAGGTGCGCCTTCAGCTCGTCCTTCGACGGCCAGGCGGTGCCGTAGATGCGCTGCAGCATCGGGTTCTTCTCACTGCCCCGCCAGTAGGCGGCCGCGTTGCGCATCAGCTTGAAGGCCGGGATGTTGCGGGTGGTGGGCAGGTGGGGACCGCGGCAGAGGTCCTTCCAGCACAGCTCGCCGGTCTTCGCGTCGAGGTTGTCGTAGATGGTGAGCTCGCCGCCGCCCACCTCGACGTTCGCGCCGTCGTCGGTCGAGGCCGAACCCTTGATCCCGATGAGCTCCAGCTTGTACGGCTCGTCGGCGAGCTCCTCGCGGGCGGCCTCGTCGGTGACCACGCGGCGGGCGAAGCGCTGGCCGCGCTTCTGGATCTCCTGCATCTTCTTCTCGATGGCCTTGAGGTCATCGGGGGTGAAGGGCTTGGCGACGTCGAAGTCGTAGTAGAAGCCGTCCCGGACCGGCGGGCCGATGCCCAGCTTGGCCTCGGGGAAGAGCTCCTGCACGGCCTGCGCCATGACGTGCGCGGTCGAGTGGCGCAGGATGTTAAGGCCGTCCTCGGAGGAGATCTCCACCGGCTCGACGGTCTCGCCGTCGCGCACCTCGTAGGAGAGGTCCTTCAGCTCACCGGCGACGCGGGCGGCCACGATGGTGCGCTCGCCGGCGAAGAGCTCCGCCGCCGTAGTGCCCGTGGCCACCACGCGCTCGTCCCGCTCGGAATCGCGTTGGATGATCACACGGACGTCTGACACCGGTCACTCCTGACTCAAGGGATGCGCGAGCGAACACTGCGCGCCTGAATCGTACCGAGCCGAGAGGCCGCGCCGCTAAACGGTTACGGCCCGCCCGCGGGCGCTGGCTACCCTGGGCCGCGTCCGCCCGCCGCCGACCGGAGGAATCCGCCCCGTGCCGAGCCCGCTCCTGCGCCCGCTGGACCTGACCGACGACCGGACCGCCGGGGCCGTGCACCGGATCGGCCGTGCCGCCTACGCGGTGGAGGCGGAGCTGATCGGCTTCGACGGCATCCCCGCCCTCGGCGAGAGCCTCGCGCAGCTGCGGGCGCGGCCGCTCTGCTGGCTGGGGGCCGTGTCCGGGGACGGCGCGGTCGCCGGGTTCCTGGCCTGGGAGGCGGCGCCCGAGGGGGCCGTCGCGCTGGACCGGCTGTGCGTGGACCCGGCGTGGTTCCGCCGCGGCATCGCCTCGCTGCTGCTGCGGCACGCCCTGACGGAACTCTTCCCGGACCGGACCGTCGAGGTCACCACGGGCGCGGACAACACCCCCGCGGTGACCCTGTACGAACGCCTGGGCTTCGCCCGCGGCGCGGACTTCTCCCCGGTCCCGGGGCTGACCATGGCCTCCTTCACCCGCGCGGGCGCGGCGGCGGGGGCTCCGCAGGCCCGCTAGTGCCGGTCAGTCGTCCGACGGCAGGACGTCCGCGGGCTCGAAGCCGTCGTCCAGCGACTTCATCAGGCGGTCCCGTTCGACCTCGTCCAGGGGAACGGGTGTCACGTCCGTGGCGTCCGTCAGCCGGCGGAAGCCGCCCCGGCGCTGGAGCCGGCCGCTCACCCGGACCGGCAGGCCCACCAGGTGGGCGTGGCCCGCGATCCGGTACGCCTCCTCGTCGAGCGCGGCCCGTACGTACGGGACCTCCGCGCCCGCCAGCACCCGCAGCCGGACGGTCCCGCCGCCGCCCGCCGCGGCCCGCCGCATCCGGACCACCGCCCCCGCGAGCCGTACGGGGACCGCGGGTTCCTCGCGGGTGTAGCGGGCGGCGGCCTCCCGCAGCACCGGCAGGTCACCGGGCGAGAACTCCACCGGCTCGGGCCGTGCCGCGCAGCCGGCGGGGACCCCGGCCGCCGGCGCCCAGGCCAGCGCGATCCGGGCTCCTTCGGAACCCCGTACGAGGGCGATCAGGGCGTCGGCGAGTTCCCGGCTGACCCCCGCGGCCACGGCGGCGTCGAAGGCGTCCATCCCGCCGGTGGCCCGCCGGTAGTCCACCGCCTCCCGGGCCGCGTGGAGGGCCTGGTGCAGCCGGGCCACCACGCCCCGGCCCCCGTCGACGGGCACGTACGCGGTGAGCCGGCGCCCGCCCGGCGAGGGCCCGACCAGCACCCCGTCCAGGACGCGTTCGGCCTGGGCGCGGTGGCGGGCGCCGTAGTACCCGGCTCGGGCGCGGTCGGCGAGGGCGCCGGCCACCAGCAGCCGGCGGGCCGCCGAGCGCAGCTGTTCCTGGACGGTCCAGGCTGCCTCGCCCTGGTAGCCGTAGGGCCCGACGGGTATCTCGCGCTCCCAGCGGATCTCGTCGCTGGGCACGCTCAGCCCGAACAGCACCTCCCGCGCCGAGGCGAGCCCGCTGCGCGAGAGCGCGGTGAGCGCCTCCTCCAGCAGGTCCGCGCAGTCGGGGAAGGTACGGCTCTCGGGGACGAGCAGGCTGGTCCCGGCACGGCCGGGCGGGGTCCAGCGCCCGTACCGGCCCGCCGCGCCGCCGCGCCGCAGCCATCCGTGCCGGTGCAGCAGCGCGCCGAGCACCTGCGGGTCGACCTGGGCGGGATCGGGGGTGCCCGGGGAGAGCTCCGGGGGCGGCAGCGGTTCGAGGTGCGGCGGGTGCCGGTGCATCAGGGTGTCCCTCCCGACCCGACCCGGGTCATGATCTCGCACAGCGCCCGGTCGTCGAAGATCCGCGTGGTCGGGATCCGTACGGTGGTCCGGCGCCGGCCGGTCACGGGGTGCCCGGCGAGGTTGGTCCAGTAGCAGCAGTGCCGCAGGTCGAGCCGGTCGTGCCCGGCGCCGATCCACTGGTCCCGCTCCCGCGGTACGAGCATCACGACGAGGATCTTGTGGACGGCGACCGGCGACCGCGCCAGCTTCACCAGGTGCTCGTTGTCGAGGGTGAAGCCGAAGGTGGCCCCGGCCGGCCGGGGCGGTATCTGGTACGTCGCCTTGAGCTGCACCTTGATGGTCACCTCGTCGTCGACGACGTGCTCGGGGGCGCCGTGGCTGACGTGCCAGTCGATGCCGTTGTCGGGGAAGGGCTGGGAGAGCGAGCAGCCGGCCGCGGCCGCGACGGCGTGCAGGTATCCCACCTGGAGGGTCTCCATGCAGGCGGTGGTGGCGAGCGTGCCGCGCAGCGGTCCCGTCGGTCCGTGCGGCAGCCCGCCCGGTTCGGGCTGTGCGAGCGCCATGGCCGGCCCCCCATGCCTTCCGGGCTCTGCCGTGAGCGGGAACGGGGTGACGACCGGTCATGCGTACGACCCCCCGGGGAAGTTGTCTCCGCACCCGGGTGCCCGCAAACGGCGTACGGGGCAAACGGCCCGGGTATCACCGCTTCGGCAAGGTGGCACGTTCCGTGGCGGTTGCGCCCGGGGGCACCCCATCTGCCGATCGGGGACGAGGAGTTCGCCATGACACGCTGGTACGAGGGCCCGCTGGCCGCATTCGACACGGAGACCACCGGGGTGGACGTCGAGCAGGACCGGATCGTGTCCGCCGCGCTCGTCGTGCAGGAGTGTGCGGGCGGCCGGGTCCGCTCCACCCGGTGGCTGGTCAATCCCGGCATCCCGGTGCCGCCGGGTGCCACGGAAGTGCACGGCCTGACCGACGAGCACCTCCAGCGTCACGGCCGTTGGCCGGCGCCGGTGGTGGAGGAGATAGCCCGCGCGCTCGGTGAGCAGCAGGTGGCGGGCCGCCCGGTGGTGGTGATGAACGCGCCGTTCGACCTGACCCTGCTGGACCGGGAGTTGCGCCGGCACCGGGCCTCGACGCTGGCCCGGTACCTGGACGACCGGCCACTGACGGTGCTGGACCCGCGGGTGCTGGACAAGCACCTGGACCGCTACCGCAAGGGCCGCCGGACGCTGACGGACCTGTGCGCGCACTACGGGATAGAGCTGGAGGGCGCGCACGACGCGACGGCGGACGCGATGGCCTCGCTGGAGCTGGTCCGGGCGGTCGGGCGGCGCTTCGCGGGGCGGCTGGAGCGGCTGACGCCGGCGGAACTGCACGCACTGCAGGCCGTGTGGCACGCGGCACAGGCGCGCGGGCTCCAGGCGTGGTTCACCCGGCAGGGCACCCCGGAGTCGGTGGATCCGCACTGGCCGCTGCGTCCGGAGGTGTCACAGGCCGCGTAGGGCCCGCACGTCCCCTACATGCGGAAGGCCGGTCCGTCAGTGACGGACCGGCCTGTCCCGGTGGGCGATACTGGGTTCGAACCAGTGACCCCTTCGGTGTGAACGAAGTGCTCTACCGCTGAGCTAATCGCCCGGGAACGGACTGAACAATACAAGAGCCTCGGGGTCTGTTCAAACCGCTTCCCGCTCGGCGTCCAGCAGGGCCGCGAGACCGCGCCGCCCGGCCCGCATCATCAGGGTGTGGTTGAGCCGCAGGACCGGACGCCCGGCGAGCGCGAACGGCCGCAGCGGGGCCGCCCGCAGCTCGACCTCCTGCTCGTAGACGGCCCGTGTGGTCGCGGGGCCGGCGGCGCGCGGGCGTACGGTCCACCGCGCCCAGCCTTCGAGGTCCCCGCGCACGGCCACCTCCAGGACGCCCCGCTCGGGATCGCGGAGCAGGCCGGTGAGGGTGACGTGGATCGCGTACGGGAGGACGGAGCGGATCACGGCGGTGCCGGTGTGCTCGTCGACCGCCCGGACCCGGCGGACCTGGGGCCACCACCGGGGGTAGTGCGCGGGGTCCTCCAGCCGCGCGAACACGAGGGCGGGCGGGGCGTCGAGGTCCCACACGTCGCGGAAGCGGTAGTGCGTCCAGCGCGGCATGGCCCCAGTCTGGCCCGGTGGCGGGGTCCGCGTCCGGCCGTCGCGGGTTTTGGTGCCCGGGGGTACTCAGCGCCGATCTGAGTACGCACGCCCATGTCCTGAGGGAGTGACGGGCACCACACTCCGGCTATGGACACGCCCCTGCCGCCCGCCGAGGAGCTGGCGCTGATCGACCACGAGCTGGCCCGACTGGACGCCCGGCGGCTGTATTTGTTGACCCGTCGGGAGTGGCTGGTGCGTCTGCTGTGGCAGCAGGCACCGGCCGCGGCGCCGCCCTTCCCTCCGGTGGTCCACGGTGCGCCGCCACCGGCCGGCCCGAGCGCGCAGAACGTGCTGCTGACCCTGGGCGCGGTGCTGCTCGCCGTGGCCGCGCTCGCCTTCACCCTGGTCAGCTGGGGCTCGCTGGGCATCGGGGGCCGCTGCGCGGTGCTGGCCCTGCTGACGGCGGCGGCGCTCGCCGCGCCCGCCGCGCTGCTGCGGCGCGGGCTGCGCTCGACGGCCGAGTCGGTGGCGGGCGTCGCGCTGCCGCTGACGGTGCTGGACGCCTACGCCCTGCACGCCGCGGGGCTTGCGGGCACCGACGGCGGGGCGTACGCGGCGGGGGCGGCC